>CAVIJY010000001.1:0-77324 GCA_963643215.1 Lachnospiraceae bacterium
TCGACGAGGAAGTGATACGCAATGAAGAAATGTACGACGGCTTCTACGCTGTCTGTACCAACCTTGCAGATGCAGATGTCAGTGAAGTAATCCGGATCAACAAGAAACGCTGGGAGATCGAGGAGTGCTTCAGGATAATGAAGACCGAGTTTAAGTCCAGGCCTGTATATTTGCGGCTCGAGGAGCACATCAAAGCGCACTTTCTCACCTGTTTCATTGCCCTCGTTATCTACCGGCTGCTTGAAAAGCAGCTTAAAGAAGCCTTTACCTGCGCAGAAATCGTGAAGACCTTAAGATCCATGGAACTGTTCCAGCATCCCGCCAAGTGCGGTTACAGCCCTGCTTATACACGGACAGACCTCACCGACAGGCTCCATGAAAATGCAGGCTTCAGGACTGATTACGAGATAACCAGTGAGATCAACATGCGCAAGATCATCCGTCAGACCAAAAAGAAATGACACATCTAGGCGTTCTGCCACGAAATGGCTTTGTGCAGCAGTTTTCAAGATCAAGGCTTCTGCGCCAGCAGAAGCTACCGATTCAAGTAACATGTGCGAGCAAAATATCTAAAAGTGATAATATATAGCTACATTTTTGAAGGTTAAAAACAGGCTGGAAGCCGCTTAACTAGGCGATTTCCAGCCTGAATGCTGTAAAAGATGGGATTATCCTTTTTTTTGCAGTCGCTGTCAACCGTCAATGCCGCCCGCGATTCGCATTTCTGCGGCTATTCGTATATGAAATCCCCCTCATTTACACCTGTCGGATCGAGCAGTATATGATCATACACATTCAGCCCGTAGCGCTGATTTCTCCGGATGATGTAATATTCCTCATTGGAATCAATCACATCTATCTGCTTGAATACAGCATAGCCCTTATTGATATTGTATACTCCGCTCATGGTTGCTGTGTTTGTCAGTGTCAGTCGTTCGTTGGTCTCAGGCTTCAGTATCACATCTCCGGGCTGTATCGGGCTGTTGATTGACATATCTATATAGTAGTTTTCGCCGTCATTATTGTACAGCTCCACTTCAGTGAACTGGGCATATTGCACGCCGTCTATATAGACCTCCTTCAAAAAGCCGTCCGCTATACCATCCCCTCCCTTTGTCAGATAGTCGACGGGAATGGTAAGAAATGTCTTTGAGGTCACAGATGTTCTGGGAATTTTGAGTCCGGATGCCGAATCGACATCTATATCAAAGGTCACAAATCTCTCTTTGAAGAAATTGACCATATACTTGCTAAGATCCAGCCTTGCATAGTAATTCCCGTCTGTCCCCGTGAACTGATAGTATGGTGCGTTTACATGTATGCCCAGAGATGAAAAAGTGATGGGCAGCGATGTATATGTCGAATACTGAAGCCGCTCTTCCTCTGTCAGCTGCATCACGATATGCCAGCTCTCGGATTTGATGATCTTATACACAGGAGCGTCTTTTTCAACTATGGCGCCTGACTTCACATAGCTGTAGTGATAATTGCTCCGGTCAAAGCTCTCCGCCGTCACGCTTTCGGGAGTGAGGCTCTCATAGCCGTCTATATCAAGGCTCAGAACCCCTGTATATTGAGCTTTCTCACATTTGTATGTGATTCCGGTGCCTGACAGAAGCTGATCAAGGTTCTCCAATGTATTCATCCCGGCATATTCCAGAATAGCCGAATTGATATAGGATCCTGCCATGTATACCATGTTGAAATCTGCATCAGATCCGGATGAGGAATACTTTGAAAGCTGCTTTTGTATAGTATGAAGATTGTCCTTTGATACCGAGACTTCGTTGAGAGAATTATTTTGAAGGTATTGAGACAGCCCTCCGGTTTCATCCAGCGCATATACCGATGAGCCTACACTGACCCTTTTGCCTGCCGAGACAAAATAGTTCACATATCCGGTGCTCGGAGCATATTCAACAATCTCATCACGCAGAATAAGTCCTGTCCGTTCAGTGTTTTTGACCATATCTCCGGCGCACACCTCATAGTAGGTAACCTTCTTGCGGCCCACATAGCCAGCGACGGTAAATACAATATACATCAGAAAGATACCGAGTATGACGATCCCTATATTAAATTGTGAACGCCGCTTCAGCGGGACTATCTTTCTGTCCGATGCCAAAAATCAAACCTCCACCGCATAAATGCAGCGAAGGCAGCTTTTTCAGCTGCCTTCGGAATATTCATATAAGCTGCCGGCTCAAAGCGCTATCTCGATATCCTTTTTTGCGTTTTCGGGGAGATCATGAGAATCTCTTGAGATACTGAGAACAAAATCAACATGATACTTCTCGGAAAGCTTTTCAAGCACATCGATGGTGCCTGTTATATCTCCTTCCTCAAGATTGGCGATGGTCAGGAAGCTGTCAAAATATATAGCCTCCAGATCCCAGTCCTGAGAGAGAATGCCGCATACAAATCCTATAAATGCATTCGCACTGAAAAGAGGATATTCCTTTACATTGACAAGACGAATCTTGTTGTTCAGCTCATACATATGCTTCGTGCTTTTATCCAGGTAAACTATAGTACCCTGAGCTGTCTTTACATGGGTGTTTACCTTATCCAAAAGGTGCTTTGTCTTGCCCTTTCCCTTTTCACCGCAAATGATTCTAACCATATACTTGTTCCTCCTTATGTTGTCATAAGCTGTACTTGAATTATAGTTTATAAAAACACAAACTTCAACCTAGTTCAGGCTATTTTTGAGCATGCTTCGCATGTTCTCATACAATTGATCACGGCTTGGCGATTTCAGACAGATGGCTGTATACTCATGCTCCCGTGCATCCGCAACGCCAAGCACCAGACAGTTTCCTGCTGCCAGCGTCGTGCCTGTTTTTCCGGAAAATGCCTTAAATCCGGATGGGAGCTCCTCTGTCTTGGCGATGAAACGATTGCCGTTGGCCCAGGTGCGCGAGCATGCCTTGCCGGATGCATCCTCGTAATATGCTGTATACGAAGCGGATCCGGTCACCATGCGGAATGTATCATACTTGAGCGCCTCGTGGAATATAAGATAAAGATCATACGCTGTCACATAATGCCCTTCATCGGTCAGTCCGTGAGCGTTTGTGAAATGTGAGCCGAGAGCTCCGATCCTTTGGGCCTCTTCGTTCATCATATCGGCAAAGGAGGATATATCCCCTGCTATGTGTATGGCTATGGCATTTGCCGCATCATTGCCTGAGGGAAGCATGAGCCCGTACAAAAGCTGCTCCAGCGAGTATCTGTCTCCTGTCTTGAGCTTTGCAAGGCTGGCGCCCTGCTCAGTGACCATGGCCTCGGCCGGGACAGTTACTATGTCACTCAGCTTTCCGTATTTCAAAGCGAGAAGCGCTGTCATGATCTTCGTTGTACTTGCAGGGTTCATCCTGATCATCGCATCCTTTGAAAAAAGGCATGATGCGTCAGTCTCATCAATCAGCAGCGCAGATCCAGCCTGTACGGACTCATCATCATACTCGGAATCCAGAACAGCCAGACTGTCGGCATACGGCGTCAGCCGTCCCCCCGCAGAGTCGCTGCTCAAAAGGGCCTGATAATAGCTGTCCTGATAAGGATTGCTTAATGTCAGCCTTGCAGCCTTGCCGGACAAAAACCAGACTCCGCATCCTGTCAGCAAAAGCAGGCTGATCAGAATCAGAGTCTTAATTGGTGTCGGAATGTTTTTCTTATTGATGTTTTTAGTATGTCGGGACATCTGCCTTCCTCGCCGGCCGGTCATGAATGCTGCTGCAACAGCGGTATTAACCGCAGACCATCCTGCCGGAAACGGTCAGTTTGCAGAGCGGTATGACTCTCTGAATTCAAAATCACCGCGGTCAAGCGCCAGTATCAGTATCTCTGCAGTAGCGAGATTGGTGGCTATCGGGATATTGTTGATGTCGCAGCTCTTTACTACACTGCTTACACTTGGCTCCGTATGATGAACAGGCTTATTCGGATCCTGCAGATATATGACAAGATCTATTTCATTATTGTCGATCTGTGCGATCAGCTGCTCTGCTCCTCCCATAGGACCCGACAGATATTTATGGATATTGAGGTGTGCAGCCTCTTCTATCAGCCGTCCGGTAGTTCCTGTGGCATAAAGACTGTGTTTGACAAGTATATTGCGATAGGCGATGCAGAAATTCTGCATCAGCTTCTTTTTTGAATCATTTGCGAGAAATCCGATATTCATGAAAACCTCCTGTCGATTTCTTCGTCTTTGCGAAGTCCGACGCTCAGCACCATACCTATACTCAGGTACATACTCAGCAGCGAGCTTACGCCGTAGCTGATAAAGGGCAGCGGCAGTCCTGTGTTCGGCAGTATGCCTGTCGCCACAGCAATGTTTATAAACGCCTGAAAACCAATCGTCACGCCCACACCGGTGCATACAAGCTTGCCGGTCATATCCGCAGCCTTGTGAGCCATCAGAAAGCATTCATATACTATAAGTGCATATAAGATGATAACGACGATGCTTCCTATAAAACCGAGCTCTTCTCCCAGCACGGCAAATATAAAGTCCGTATGCTCCTCTGCCAGAAAATTCCCGTTCTTCACGGAAGCAAGAGTATTGTTATTCAGCCCCTTGCCTGTAAGCTGGCCTGAAGCAATCGCCATAATTGAGTTATTCTGCTGAATATTAGCATCAGCATACCGCTCTTTATTGAAGAATGCAAGAATTCTTTTAGCCTGATAATCCTGTATAAACGGGATGACATTGTTCTCCAGCAGGAAGATAAATCCAACAACTGCGGGTACGGCAACCGCAAGTATACGCGCTATCCATTTGTAGCTCAGCTCTGCCGCAAAGACCATGCTTGTGATTGATATGAAGATAACTATAGTTGTGGACAGATCCGGCTCAAGAAATATAAGCAGGAGCTGCGCTCCGCCCAGAAGACTGATCATAAGCAGCGATTTTACGCTGTTTATGTCATTTACTTTGTCTCCGATATAGTCCGCAAAGAATATGACAAGCGCTATTTTTGCAAATTCGGAGGGCTGAAGCTGCCCCAGAAACGGCACTACTATCCAGCGGCGCGTGATGCCGCGGCCTCTTCCGAGTATGAGCACCAGCGCCAGAATGGCTGCGCAGATTATATAAATCAGGGGACTCAGCTTTCCTATCTTTCGGTAGTTAAGATATGCCGCCGTGCCCATGACTACGACTCCTGCGCAGACACCGGCTATCTCCTTTTCCACCAGATATTCCTCAGCTCCGGCTGCGCTTTTGATGACAAGTATGCCTATGATATTGAGCGCAAGCACCCATATCACAAGGCGGAAATTCAGATTCTTCAGATTCAGTTTTTCTTTATTTCTGTAATCCTTATATCCCTTCACATCAGTCTCCGATCGTGACATTGTAGACATTTGCAGCGTTATTTGTGAGGATCCTGTCAAGGTCAAGATATCCGAAGTAGAACCGGTATACCTCCTTGGCTACCGTTGCAGCATTCGATGACGAATATCCGTAAGGTATATTGACGGTTACCGCAATCTGAGGATCATCATACGGCGCAAATGATACAAAGAATGCATGGTTTGCCCTTGCCTTGCTCTCCTGCGCAGTACCTGTCTTTCCTGCGATCTTTACATCCATATTTGCGAAGATTCGCTGCGCCGATCCATCAGATATAACCTTTCTCATACCTGTTTGAACAGCATCCCATGTGGTATCGCTTATGTCGATATGCGAATATACGGCAGGCGTATAGTCCTCTATCAGATTGCCCTCACTGTCGCAGGCCTTATCCAGTATTGACAGCTCGTATACGGTTCCACGGTTGGCTATGGCAGTTACATAGCGGGACAGCTGCACATTTGCGAAGGAATGCGTACCTTGTCCCATTGCGGACTGCTCCGGGCTCTCTGATGATATGATAGGCTCCGTCTCGGATATCTCGACTCCGGATTTGTGATCAAGACCGAAATATGAAGCATACTTGCGTATCAGCTCCATTCCCTTGTCGCTGCTGTATGTTCCGTCCTCCGCTGTAGCCAGACGATGCCCCATTTCACTGAAATAGTAGTTGCAGGAGTTCATGATGCCGTCCTCCACATTGAGCGGGCCGTGAAAGCCCGGATAAATCCAGCATCGAATGGGCGGATTGATCTCCGTATATATACCGGTACAGTTGATCTCCTCTGTTGCATCTACCGCATGCTCCTCAAGTGCGGCAATCGCCGTGATCGGCTTAAATGTTGAGCCGGGCGCCTTCTTGGCCTGAGTTGCATTATTATAAAGCGGAAGCGACTGATCTGCGATCAGACTGTTGTAATAGGCTACATCCATCGTATTGGCCAGCTTGTTGTTGTCATATCCCGGGTATGATACAAGCGCGCGGATCTCGCCGGTAGTTGTATCCGTGACCACGCACCCGGCTGTACACGGATCAAGAGCCAGCTGGGCAGGCGTTATCTTTATGGCTGCTATCTTCTGGATGATATACTGAAATGCATAGTCGTCACCGTGACCGGACAGCTGATCGTACTCCTGTGTGTCATATTCAAGCACACCCTGAGAAAGCAGAGCCATGCACAGCTCCCGACCTGTGATGACCTTGCTTTTTATCATATACTTGTAATTTATCTTCATGTATCCTTTGTCGCCGTCGAGCATCTCATCGATACGGCACAAAAGTGCCTCGAAGATATCATCCGCATCCGAATAACGCTCGCTTATGTCCAGAACAGAGCTGTCAATCCAGTTGTCGGCTATTCCGGCGTAGAGAAACTCGCGAAGAGATATAGTATCATTCTTCCAGCCCTGATAGTATGCAGTGGATGTGTCTATAAGATCGGGCATGACTATATCCTGCTCCACAAGACAGTTGTATATATAGATCATGAGTTGGTTTATATCATACGAAAGCTCATTCATAGGAAGAGCATTTTCGCTGGTCAGCTGCTCATGTATCGTTTCCATGGCGGAGGATCTGTAGCTGAGAAATTTGCTGTAAATCTCCTTTTCTATAGGCGATGCATCCTCGGCGGCAAAATGATTCATGTCAAGCACATTATTGTTTATGAGCTGGTAGTACACATCGTTTATGGAAATGAGAAGCTTGCTGGCATCGCTGATATTTTTATTCGGCTCATCCTCATTGACTATCTTGCTGACCAGCACGCCGGCCAGCTGCTGCTCCAGCAGATGATATATTCCGACCTGAAGATCACGGTCTATGGTCAGATATATATCCTCTCCCGGTATCGCGTCCGTCTGAGATATTACATCCAGTATATGTCCCACATTATCCACATACATGCTGCGGCTGCCCTTCTTGCCGTGGAGCTCGTATTCCATATACTCCTCTATACCGCCTCGTCCGACTATATCATTTATAGTATAGCTTGGATCCTTAAGCTGCAGCTCTTCCAGCTGATCACTCTGTATCCTGCCGGTGAAGCCCATGATGGATGCAAAGTATACAGCGTCATTGTATACCCGCTTTGAGGATTCAACCACATCCACGCCCAGCAGCTCTCCGGCATTTTCCATAACCGCTATACGGCAGTCCTCTCCGGCGTCCGATACTATGGTGGTAGTTTCGTATTTTCGATAAGCGGTGAGCGAAAGCGTATATCTGATGTTTGTGATGGCCAGCAGCTCATCATTTGTGAGCTCTATGGGGGTTCCGTCATCCTCCTTCATATTGGATACACCGAATCTTGCGGCCTGTTTTTCAAGCAGTGCTTCAGCAGTGATTCTTGATGAGTATTTCTCTTCCGTATCCAAAAGCTCCGTTGAGCGAAGACCGTAGATGTCCCTCAGAAATGCCCTTCTTGAGCTTTCGGATGTTGTTGAAAACACAAAGCTGTCATTGTCATCCAGTGCTATCTTCAGCTCACCCTCTACCTTCGCGTCATATTTGTTCAATATGCGGACAAGTCTGAGAAGCATCCTGTTCTTCAGATTTGATGTGGGATACTGACCGTTGTCCTGCAGAACGATGTCGTAGGAAAGAGTGTTGTAAGCCAGCAGATTGCCGTTTTTATCAAAGATGCGCCCTCTTGACGCGTTGGTATTGACGGTTTTTTCGGTAAGCTGGATATAGTTTTCCAGATATTCCTCTCCGTGTATGATTTGAAGAGAATAAAGCCTTGAGATAAGCAGGCAAACCAGAAACGCATAGCCGATTCCGAGTATGACCAGTCTCGAGCGCCCGATCTTTTCCTTTATCTCCTTGAATAAATCCATGAAATCATTCAGCAAGTTTTCTACCTCTTTTTCAGATCAAGACGCTGCAGGTACCGGTTAAGGCTCAAAAAAGGCTTGTGCAAAAGCAGCTCGAAGAGCAGCGTCATGATAATTTCGGGAATGATGATGGAGCGCAGATAAAACCAGATATCCATGCGCCCCTTTACATAAAAATAGAAAAAATACAGCATGAAATTAAAGAAGAGCTCGCCGATGAAGCACAGCACCACAGGCATGGCAAAGCTTTCGTAAGTATAATATCTGGAAAAGAAGCCTCCGCCGAAGCCGAGCATCAAAAAGACAAGCATGAAAAAGCCGAAGGTCTTTCCGTAAAAAAGGTCTGTTAAAAGGCCTGCCCACAGTCCGTAGAGCATACCCTCCAGATCCCCGTATCCGAGCGCTATTGCCAGACACAGTATGAGCGACAGATTGGGGGCTGTCTGAAGATACGGGAATTCCGGCATCAGACTGTATTGCAGGACAAATGCGGCAAGAAATATAAGAATATTCGCACTGATTCTTCTCATTGTTTCAATGTAGTTATGACCAGAACTTCCTGAAGGGATGTAAACTGCGCTACAGGGATGATATATCCGCTCTTAGTCAGATTGTTGCTGTCCATAGTGATATCGGAGGCATATCCTATCATGATGCCGGGCAGATACTTGGAGCTGATATTGGATGTAATGATCTTATCACCGTCCTTGATCTCTGCATCGTACATGATCTCGCTTATCAGCAGCTTACCCTCATCATAGGACTGAAGATTGCCTGAGACTATCGCAGTATCACTTGTTCTCATGGACATCGCCGAAACACGGCTTGAATCATCGATAATACTTCTGACAGTTGCATAGTTTGTTCCGACATCGGTCACGATCCCTACAAGTCCCCCGCCTGCGATGACATTCATATCCACCTGAATTCCGTCCCGGGAGCCCTTGTCTATCCTGAATATATTGAACCAGCCGGAGGAGTCTCTGGCGATGATGCGCGCAGCGACGGAGTCGTATTTTTCATACTGCTGATCCAGTTTGTAGAGCTCTCTCAGACGCTGAAGCTCGAAGCCCTGCTCCTCCAGACGCGTATTTTCAGCCATGAGCTGATCGATCGTCCTCTGCAGCTCCAGGTTCTCTGCCCGCAGCTCCTCCATGGTCTTATTGTCGCTGATTTTTCCGTATATTCCTCTGCCGAAAGAGTTGACGCCCTCCTGCAGCGGCTCAAGAATCACTCCCACCCCCTTGCGCAGGGGGGAGAGCCATTCGCTGCGTATGGTGCTCGCAGTGATGAGTATCAGGCAAGCCACCGACAGCACTATAAATATTACGGTATTGCTCTTTATCTTCATTCTTCTTTATCGCGCTTTACTCCAGCATCATATGCTCGCGAAAACTGTAATAGCGGTTTTGAGCCACTATTATGTGGTCGAGAAATGTGATCCCTACAGCGCGGCATCCATCCCTTATCGCCCATGTGGTTGATATATCATCCTCGCTTGGCTCTGTAGAACCGCTGGGGTGATTGTGGACAACCAGCATTCCGACGGCACGCCTGCGAAGAGCCTCGATAAGCAGCTCCCGGACACTTACAAGCGAGCTGCTTATCGTGCCTACAGAGACGATGACATCTCTGATGAGCCGCCCCTTCAGATCGATGAATGCAGCGTGCATCTCCTCATGCTCCAGAAACTTCAGCTCCTGTATATAGTAATCGGCACAGGAGGCGGGATCTGTCATCCTGATATCGCTTCTGGTAAATTCATAGCGCCAGAGCCGTCTGACCAGCTCGCCTATACATGTCAGCTGTACGGCCTTCACATCGCCTATGCCGCTTATGGCGGTAAATTCCTCATATGTCATATGAATCAGAGCGGCCAGTCCGTTATACGGAGTGTCGCAGACGATCCTCCTTGCAACCTCCATGACATCGCTCCCGCGGGTTCCGGTTCTGAGCAGCACAGCGACGAGCTCCTCGTCGGTCAGCGTGCCGGGCCCCTTGGCCATACACCTTTCATAGGGTCTTGCCTGCGGCGACAGGTCTCTTATGGTTCTGCGTTCTTCCTTTATATTCATTTTGTCCCTTCCGCAGCTCTCCGTCGCGGCCGAAAAGACTTAGAAGCTTACTATACCACTTTCTGACATTTTTTGCACTGCCATGAGTATGCCCGCCTTCGCATGATGCCATGTAAGGCCGCCCTGCAGAAATGCAGTATACGGCTCTCTCATCGGACCGTCCGCGCTGAGCTCTATGGAGGCTCCGGATATAAAAGCACCGGCAGCCATGATGATCTTTGAATCATAGCCTGCCATATCCGAGGGCTCGGGACGCACAAAGCTGTCCACAGGAGCCGCCGCCTGAATGCCCTCGCAGAATCTGATCATCGGTTCGGGAGCGTGAAAAGTGATCGCCTGTATGATATCATGGCGTGCCTCGTCATATCGCGGGCTCACATCAAACCCGAGCTTTTCGAAGATATAGGAGGCATATACTGCGCATTTGACGGCGCTTTCCACTACTGCAGGTGACAGGAATATGCCCTGGAACAGATCCTTGTTGACGCCGAGATTTGCTCCGACCTCCTTGCCGAGTCCGGGAGCCGTAAGGCGGTTGGCTGACGCTTCTACATATTCCGCCTTACCAACGATATATCCGCCGATAGGCGCCAGTCCGCCGCCCGGATTCTTGATCAGAGATCCGACTATAAGATCGGCACCGACCTCCAGCGGCTCCTTTTCTTCGGTGAATTCGCCGTAGCAGTTATCCACCATGCATATCACATCGGGCTTTATCGACTTTACGAAGGCGATGGCCTCTCCTATCTGATTCACGGAAAATGTCGGCCTGTTGACATAGCCCTTGGAGCGCTGTATATGCACGAGCTTTGTTCTGTCATTGATCGCGGATCTTATAGCTTCAAAATCAAATTTATGCTCCTTTGTGAGATCCGTCTGCCGATATACCACACCCCAGTCCGTAAGAGAACCGGTCTCAGGTATCAATCCGATGACCTTGTCAAGGGTATCATAGGGCTTTCCGGATATGGCGAGCATCTCGTCTCCCGGCCGCAGGTTGCCGAACAATGCAACCGTGAGCGCATGTGTGCCGCTTATGATCTGTGAACGCACCAGAGCATCCTCACCCTTGAATATATCGGAATATACCGATTCAAGCACATCTCTTCCCATATCATCGTAGCCGTAGCCGGTGGTTTTTACAAAGCATGCCTCACTTACATGATTTTTCTGAAATGCTGCCAGAACCTTCAGCTGATTGTATTCTCCGATACTCTCGATATGCCGGAAGCGGTCGCTCAGAGCTGTCTCTGCCTTCTCTCCCAGAGCTATGATGTCTTTACCGATTCCTATCGCCTCATACATTCTTGTCGTATCTGCATATGTCATGATTTTACTGTTTCCGTCCATTCTTTTGTTATTATATCAAGTGCCTCTGTCTGACTCGGACCGTTCAGCCACCGGACATCCTTTTCATGTCTCAGCCATGTCAGCTGCCTTTTTGCATACCGCCTTGATTCCCTGCGTATATTTTCCACGGCCTCCGACAGAGAGCATTTCCCCTCGATATATTCTGCAAGCTCTTTGTATCCGATCGCCTGCATGCTCACCATACCGCTGCGGCATCCGCTTTGGTACAGAGCTCTTACCTCATCCTCAAGTCCCTGTTCCATCATCATATCGACACGCCGGTCGATGTCGCTGTATAACCGGGCTCTGTCCTTGTTTATCGCGAGATATATAAAGTCATACGGAGATGGCTTTGCCTTTTGAAGGCTGTTGTGCTCACTTAGCTTTTGACCGGTGAGTATATGATACTCCAGTGCTCTGATGACACGCTTTTTGTTGTTCGGATGAATGCTTTCGGCAGATGCGGGATCTTCACGCCTGAGCTTCTCCCACATATACATGCTGCCCATTTCTGCGGCCTCGGCCTCGAGCCGGCTTCGCACGGTCTTATCCTCATCACACTCCGGCTCGAATACAGTGTCATATACAAGAGCATGTATATAAAAGCCGGTGCCGCCTACGACTACAGGAAGCATTCCCCTTGAGGCAATATCCTCTACGCATGCCCGGGCGGCTTTTGTATATCTGGATATGTTGAAATTCTCCCCGGGATCGGCCACATCGATCATATGATGAGGGATGCCCTTCATCTCGGCTTCTGTTATCTTTGCTGTTCCTATATCCATCCCCCTGTAGACCTGCATGGAGTCGGCACTGATGATTTCACCTCCAAGCTCGAGAGCCAGTTGCACTCCCAGGGCGGATTTTCCGGACGCCGTAGGCCCTGAGACAATCAGCAGCCTGGTCTTGTCATTGTGTTTTAATTCTATTCTCATATATTGATCTTACAGTACACGCTTAAATCGTTTTTCCATGTCTGCTTCTGTAAACTCGATCATGGTCGGTCTTCCGTGGGGGCAGTTAAACGGGTTGTCGCACAGAAAAAGCTCGTTCAGCAGCTCTCTTGCTTCGGCAGGAGAGACCTCGTGATTTCCCTTTATCGCCGCCTTGCACGCCATGGTTGCTGTTCTTTCAAGTATGGCCTGCGAGGCCTGCTTTATGTCTGTTTCGGCTGTCAGAGCGTCGATGAGCTCAAGCAGCAGCTCGTCCTTGGGAACAGACGGCAGCATGCCCGGAATACTGCGTATCGCATACTCTCTTTCGCCGAAGGGCTCAAGCTCATATCCCATAGACAGCAGAAGCTCCTCATGATCTGCAACTGTCTGCTTTTCTATATCCGTCAGCGTAACTATCATAGGAGGATCCAGCATCTGCGATACGACGCTGTTTTTACTGTACTGAGCCAGGAAACGCTCATAATATATCTTTTCATGAGCCGCATGCTGATCGATGATATACATCTTATCGCACATCTGTATGATGATATATGTATCAAACACCTGACCGATATATGTATATGCCGGAGTCTGCCTTTGTTCTCCGAGATCGAGGCTCAGCTGCTCACCTCGCCGGATGTTCTCATGATAGACCTCTGCGCTGTACGACGAGTCCTGTGCAAGACGGGTCGCCGGCTGTACGGCAAGAGCTTCTTCGCAGAGGATGCGATCTTCTGAGAAACCGGGCTGCTGAGTATGCAAAGCCGTACTCGGGGATATATTGAATCTGCCGGTGCCGGGTTGTCCTGATGACGGGGCTGATGCAGCTTTGCGCACATCATTTGATACAGATGACTGTGTACCGGCCGGAGGATCCTGCAGCCTCTGGCGGGGCACAACCATTCCGCTTTGCAGCGTCATCCTGACAGCTCTTTTCACGGAATCATAGACTCTCATGGGATCTGAAAAGCGCACATCCATCTTGGTAGGATGAACATTCACATCTATCGCGGACGGATCTATGGTCATCGTAAGCAGCGCAAACGGGAACTGTCTGCTCATCATCCTGTCCTCATACGCATCTTCTATGGCCTTTGCTATGGTATTGCTCTTGATATATCGTCCGTTGACGAAGTAGTTTTCATAATTTCTGTTGGGTCTGGATATCTCGGGCTTTCCTATATAACCGCTTATGCATATTCCGTCCCGTTCCTCATGAACCGGAAGAACCGCAGAGGCGATATCTCTTCCGTATATGGCATAGATAACCGCCTTCAGATCCGAATCGCCGGAGGTCTGCAGCCTTGTCTGGTTGTTGATTATCAGTCGAAATGCGATATCACTGTGCGAGAGTGCCAGCTTTTCGACAAGGTCTGCAATATGAGCAGCCTCCGTGGATGCCGTCTTCAGAAACTTTCTGCGTGCCGGTGTATTGTAGAATATGTCGCGTACCAGCATGGTGGTTCCGTCAGGAGCTCCGATCTCCTCAAAGCCATGCTCTATTCCGCCCTCTATGATATACCTGACGGCTGTCACGGCCTCCGGCGTCTTTGTGATGATCTCGCACCTGCAAACCGCGGCGATGCTCGAAAGCGCCTCTCCGCGAAAGCCCAGCGTCATGATATGCCCGAGATCCTCCGCATCATCTATCTTGCCTGTGGCATGACGCAGGAAGGCTGTTTTTACCTCATCTTTATTTATACCGCTGCCGTTGTCGGTGACGCGTATGAGGGATATTCCCCCGTCCTTTATCTCTGCAGTGATAGCGCTTGCTCCGGAGTCAATGGAATTTTCCAGAAGCTCCTTTACTATTGACATCGGACGCTCTACCACCTCTCCGGCGGCTATTTTATCTATTGTATCCTTGCCGAGTACCTTGATCATGATAAACTCCCGAGCTTGCCCTGAAGCTCATACAGCTTATTGAGCGCGTCGATAGGCGTCATGGCCGAAAGATTGTATCCCTTTATCTCGCGGATGATGTCCTCATGCGACTCATCTGCAAATATGGAAAGCTGCACAGGCTCCGGCTCTGCGACGGCTTCTGCTCCCGGGCTCCCGTTATCCGCCTTGATTGTGATATCCGCTCCGGACAGCTCCTTAAGCAGCACCTTGGCTCTTTCCAGTACCTGTGCCGGAAGTCCGGCCAGACGCGCAACCTGTATACCGTAGCTTTTGTCGGCGCCGCCCTTTACTATCTTTCGCAGGAATATGATATCGTCGCCCTGCTCCTTTACTGAAACACAGTAGTTGTGCACGCCGTCCAGTATTCCCTCAAGCTCTGTGAGCTCGTGGTAATGCGTAGCAAAAAGCGTCTTTGCTCCGAGTGTTTTTTTATCTGCTATATGCTCCACAACCGCCCATGCTATGGAAAGTCCGTCAAATGTGGATGTGCCCCTGCCTATTTCATCCATGATGATAAGGCTGTGCTTTGTGGCATTGCGGAGAATGTTTGCAACCTCGGTCATCTCAACCATAAATGTGCTTTGCCCGGAAGCAAGATCATCCGAAGCCCCGACTCTGGTGAATATCCGGTCGCAGATGCCTATATCGGCGGATGATGCCGGGACAAAGCTTCCGAGCTGCGCCATGAGCACTATCAGAGCCGTCTGGCGCATATATGTGGATTTTCCCGCCATATTGGGTCCCGTGATGATATTGACGCGATTCTCCTGTGAATCAAGATATGTATCATTGGGGATAAACTTATCCTCTCCTATCATCTTTTCGATAACAGGATGACGCCCTCCCTTGATATCTATGATGCCCGATTTATTGATATGAGGCCTTACATATCCTGATCCGTATGCCGTCTGCGCAAGAGAGGCCAGCACATCGGTCGTCGCAACAGCCGAGGCGGAGGTCTGTATGCGTGCCACCTGAGCGGCGATCCTCCCTCTGACCTCGGTGAACAGGTCGTATTCCAGTGTGTTGAGGCGATCCTCTGCGCCGACTATGGTTGCCTCAAGCTCCTTGAGCTCATCAGTGGTAAATCGCTCCGCTCCTACAAGCGTCTGCTTTCTGACATAATCCTGCGGAACCATATCCTTAAAAGAATTGGTGACCTCGATATAATATCCGAAGACCTTGTTGTATTTGACCTTCAGAGTTTTGATTCCTGTCCGCTGCCGTTCACGGCTCTCCAGCTCTGCCAGCCATGTCTTTCCGTTCGTTTTTGCCGTTCTGAGCCTGTCAACCTCGTCATTGTATCCTGTCTTTATGATGCCGCCCTCCCGAATAAGCATCGGCGGATCGTCATTTATCGAGGCATCCAGCAGAGTCAGGACATCGTCAAGCGTATCAAGTCTTTCATAAAGCTCGGTTAAAAGCCGGCTTCTGCATCTTCCTAAGACTGTCTTTACGGGTCCGAGCATGGAAACAGATGTCTTTAATGCGATCATATCTCTGGGATTGGCAGTTCCGGACGAGATCTTTCCCATCAGCCGCTCCAGGTCGTATACGGGATGAAGATATTCTCTCAGCTCCTCCCGGGTGATGAATTCTGTATACAGCTCCTCTACGGCATCCAGACGGGCATTGATCTCATCGGATTTTATCAGCGGCTTCTCTATCCATCCCCTGAGCATTCGGGCACCCATGGCGGTCTGCGTTCTGTCAAGAACCCAGAGCAGACTGCCCCGCCGCTCCTTGCTTCGCATTGTTTCCGACAGCTCCAGATTCCTGCGGGTATTGGTATCGACTATCATGAACCCGCCCAGACTGTATATGGTCAGATTCGTGATATTGTCACAGGTATGCTTCTGTGTGTCGTATATATACTGCATGGCCGCTCCGGCGGCTGTCGCGCCTCCGGGACAGTCATCAAGCCCGAGCGCCGCGAGTGATGCGCTGTGAAAATGACCGCACAGCACACGCTGAGCAGTCTCATCGCTGAAATATGAATTGTCCAGCTCCGATACGGTTACATGATAGTTGCTGCTCCATGCATTTATGTCAGCGCCGGACATTACAAAGCTTTGATTGTATACGATCTCGGCGGGAGCATATCCCGTCAGCTCGTCCTCAAGCCGGCGCAGCGTATCGGCCTGCGTGATTCTGAAATCACCGGTAGTGATATCGGCAAAGCATATTCCGAACTGACCTCCCACATAGGCTATGGCGCACAGATAGTTATTGCGTCTTTCATCCAGCGATGCATCACCTGTCACCGTACCCGGAGTCACGACCCTTATGACCTCGCGCTTTACAAGTCCCTTCGCGAGCTTGGGATCCTCCATCTGCTCAGCTATCGCAACCTTATATCCCTTTTCAATCAGCCTCGCTATGTACGGATCCACGGAGTGATACGGCACTCCGCACATCGGAGCACGCTCCTCAAGCCCGCAGTCCTTGCCGGTGAGCGTCAGTTCCAGCTCCTGCGCCACTGTTTTGGCATCCTCGAAGAACATCTCATAGAAGTCACCGAGCCTGTAGAAAAGGAGGCAGTCACTGTACTGCTTTTTTGTTTCCATATATTGTTGCATCATAGGTGAAAGCATGTAGTATCACACTCCGTTTGTCGCTGTTTTCGCGTGCTCAGGGTTTCGGCCTTTACAGTGGCTTTCCTATATAGTAAAAGCCGCGGGCCTCGTCAAGGCTCACATTCAGTATATGGCCGATCATATCGGGCGTTCCGGGAAAATGCACGGTGGAATTGTTGGCCAGTTTTCCTGTCAGATAGCCGTCTGTATGATCATTAATCGTCTCCGCCAGCACCGGCTGAACCTGTCCGACCAGCAGTGCAGTCCTTTCTGCCGAGATTCTCTGCACGAGCCTTAGCAGACGGTTGAATCTGTCCTTTACTACATCAGGATCGATCTGATCCTCAAACTTTGCCGCGGGCGTTCCTGTTCTCTTGGAATATATAAAGGTGAAGGCAGAGTCAAATTCCGCCTTTTCAACCACATCCATAGTATCGAGAAAGTCCGCCTCTGTTTCTCCGGGAAAGCCTACTATGATATCGGTTGTTATCGATGCATCCGGAAGCTCTCTGCGGATCTTGTCTATCAGAGCCAGATACTGCTCCTTGGTATATTTGCGGTTCATCCGTTTAAGCACCGCCGTGCTCCCTGACTGGAGCGGCATATGCAGATGACGGCATATCTTGGGATTATTCTTTATGACCTCTATCACATCATCCGAGAAATCCTTGGGATGCGGCGTCATAAATCGCACTCTTTCAAGCCCCTCTATCCCGCATACCATCTCAAGAAGCTGCGCAAAGCTTGCAGGCTGCTCCAGTCCCTTGCCGTAAGAGTCAACATTCTGGCCTAAAAGCATGACCTCTATAACTCCGGTTGAGACAAGCTGTTTTATCTCCGCTACGATATCCTCCGGCCTTCTCGAGCGCTCACGGCCTCTTACGTAGGGCACTATGCAATATGTGCAGAAATTGTCGCAGCCGTACATGATGTTGACACCCGACTTGAACGGATACACACGCTTTACAGGCATGCTGTCTGCCTGATCGCTGGCAATCTCGGCGACATCAACATAAGTTTTTCTTGAGCCTTCCGCCTCTGCAAGAAGCTTTGGAAACTTCCAGATATTATATGTTCCGAATATCAGATTAACAAAGGGATAGGATGAGCATATCTTCTCAACCTCATCTTTTTCCTGCATCATGCATCCGCATATGGCTATGAACATATCCGGATTCTTTTTCTTATAATTTTTCAGTATGCCGAGATGCCCGTATACCTTTTCATTGGCATTCTCACGCACCGTGCAGGTGTTGATGATCACGATATCCGAATTCTCATCATCAGACTGTATATATCCCATGCCCTCCAGGATACCGGAGAGCTTTTCCGAGTCTCTGGCATTCATCTGGCATCCGAATGTTGTGATATGATATGTCTTTTTCATATATATTTCGCTATGATCCTTTCTGCGGCAAGAAGCCCGTCCATCGCCGCACTAGTGATACCGCCGGCGTATCCCGCGCCCTCTCCGCACGGATAAAGACCCGGAACACTTCCCTCTCCGTGCTCATCTCTGAGTATCCTGACGGGAGATGATGTGCGTCCCTCTATCCCGGCAAGTATTGCATCACCGCGGTCAAATCCTTTTATTTTCCGTCCGAATCGGGGCATGACATCTGATATGGCATCATGTATAAATCCCGGGAATGCTTCATCCAGCCTGGCGAATCCGTATGCCCCCTTAAATCTCGGCTGTGTCTCTCCGAAGGATGTGCTTGCCCTGCCCATGAGATAGTCCTCGAGAAGCTGCACAGGTATGCTCCCGGAGCCCTCACGATATGCCGCATGTTCAAGCATGCGCTGAAATGCGATGCCTTTGAGCGGATCTTCATCTGTATCCTGCCTTGTAAAACCGCAGCCGGGCTTATTTTCATTTCCGGATATATCAAAATCCTCAGGTGTCACCGTAACTATAAGCGCACTGTTGGCTGTTTCAGAGTCCCTGCCTGAATAGCTCATGCCGTTTACTGTAAGCATACCGGGCTCCGTTGAGGCGTTGACAACATACCCTCCGGGGCACATGCAGAATGAATATACACCTCTGCCGCTCTTGCTCCGTTCTGTAAGCTTATAGGAGGCCGGACCCAGAAAATCGGCTTCCTTTTCTCCGAACTGACTCACATCTATCATATGCTGCGGATGCTGGATGCGAAGTCCCACGGCAAATGCCTTCGGCTGCATATGTATGCTGCGGCTCTTCAGCATGGAAAATGTATCTCTTGCGCTGTGCCCTATGGCAAGTACAAGCTCGCGGCATTTGATGACCTCGGTTATTCCGGAGCGTTTTTTCAGCACTATCTCTTGTATGCCTTTATCATCTGCAATGATGTCCTCCAGCCTGGCATTAAAGAGCACTCTCGCGCCGAGTCTCTCCATATCCGCACGCATGGTGGTGATGATCCCGATAAGCCGGTCCGTGCCTATATGCGGCTTCTGGTCGTAAAGTATGGACGGATCAGCTCCGTATTCAACAAAGGTCTTCAGAACCATGCGATGACGGCCGTCCGTGTCCTTGACAAGCGTATTGAGCTTGCCGTCGCTGAAGGTCCCTGCACCTCCCTCTCCGAAACAGACATTGGAGTTTACATCGAGACTGCCGCCGTCCCAGAAGCTTTCAACCTTCACTCTTCTGGTCTGTGCCGGGTCTCCGCGCTCGATCAGTATCGGCTCAAGGCCTGCCCTTGCGAGCGCCAGTCCGGCAAAAAGTCCTGCCGGACCGCATCCTACTATGACGGGTGACAGTCTCTGATGATGCCCGGATCGATATTTCTGCCTGTCATCGGATATATGCGGGATCACATATTCGTAGTGGGGTGCATACGAAAGTGCCTTACCGTCCACATTCCTTCCCGGTCTTTTGCCTTCACAGAGCTCTGCATCGATCGTATAGGAATATCGTATGTCACTCTTGTCTCTTGCATCAAGAGATCTTCTTACTATGCTGTAGCTCCTCAGATCCCTCGAATCAATGCGCAGCAGCTTTATGATTTTTTCCAGGAGCTGACGCTCGGTATGATGCACCGGAAGGCGAAGCTGTGCGATTCTGATCATGATTGAAGATTTCCTCCTGCCGCATATGTTCCGGCGATATATCCGCTGGTCCATGCCCATTGAAGATTGTAGCCGCCGCAGATACCGTCCATATCTATGAGCTCTCCTGCGGCGTATATCCCCGGATGTCTGTAAAGCTCCATGGTGTCCGGATCTATCTCATCTATGCCTATCCCGCCGGAGCATACCTGACATTTGTCAAAGCCTGACATCTTATACGGGACAAATTCACAACATTTCAGCTCATGGGCTATGATCTGCATCGTCACATGTCCGCTGTATTTTTCTGATATTCTCTTCATCAGAGCCTGCCAGAGCTTCAGATTCATGAATCCGTCTCCCAGTCGTGCGATCTCAAGTCCCAGAGACGCTCTCCTTTTCTCCAGAAAATCCGCCGCATCTGTTTCATTTGCAAACTCCGGAAGAAAATCGACCGTGATCAGCGGCTGAACAGTATTTTTGCATGAAGCTGTGTTGTCTGTGTGAACATGCCGGCTTGCCGTATGCAGATGAAGCTGAGATGCCACATCGTGCGCTATGTTAAATGCGGCTATTCCGGAGATTCCGTAATCCGTGAGCTGCAGCTCGCCGTATTCCCCGTTTATGATGCCCTTGCATCTGACACCTGATACCGCCTTGAAAAAATCATCGTCTCCGCTGCAGCATATTCCGCACAGAGCCGGATCAACCCACTTATACGGTATGCCCAGCTCCTCAAGAAGCCTGTAGGAGTTGCAGGATCTGACCGATGCCTTGCTTCCGCACGCAAGGATCAGTGAATCCTCCCGGGACATCCCGGCAGCATACAGATCCTGTATGCGGTCGATGCGGTGATTCTTTATGATATCTACGCCAAGGCTCTCGCATCTGCGCACCAGAGCTCTGACTACGGATGCCGCCTGCTCGCTTCTCGGATACACATTACCGCCCTGTACCAGAGGCTCTATGCCTATGCCTTTAAAAAATGCAACAGCGTCCGTGTTGCCAAAGAGCCGGAAACAGCGGTAGAACTCATTCATATGATATGCCTTCGGAGACATGCTCATGTTTGTATAGTTGCATCTTCCGTTGCCGGTAGCAGAGAGTTTTTTGCCTGCCGCATCAAGCATCTCATAGACCGAAACATCCGCACCGAGGGATGCCGCCCGCTGCGCGGCCATGAGGCCTGAGGCTCCGGCGCCTATGATCACTACCTTTTTCATGCGCTTTTTCTCCGTTTGAAATCGCTGATATTAAAGCAGCCTGTGACTGTCACAAGTATCGCATATACCGCTATTGCACATGCAACACATATGATGCACAGCATGGTATTTCCGATGCCGAGCCTTTGGAGCATCAGTCTTACGGCAAGCGTCACAGCACCCATGACGATGCTGCACAGCCCCGGCAGCACATAGCTGTTTTTTATGTCCGGAATATAGCCTGTGACCCTGCGTATGGAGACGGCATTGAGCACGCACATCGACAGCGCAAATATGATTCCGGCCACAGGCATGCTGTAGATCCCCATATCAAAGACAAGCATCATTCCGGCAAGCGATATTATGTGAATGACAAGCGATATCAGTGAATGATGCACTGGAAGTTCCATATGACTGCATCCCTGGAGTATAGCATTGGTGACAGTGGAAAGTGAATAGCAGGCTACCCAGAGCGACCCTATGACGGTCATCTGCTCCGCGATATCACTGGCGCCGAACAGCAGCCGTACTATCGGACCTCCAAGCACTGTAAGCCCCGCTGATGCCGGAAGGCATATCAGCATGACATAGCGCACCGACATATTTATTCCGCGGCTTGTTTCGGCTCTGTCATTTCGCGCGCTTGCGCTGCTCATGGTCGGTATGAGCGAAGATGCGAGTGCATTGGCGATGGCGACCGGGATATTCATGAGTGTTTTGTATTTGCCCGTAAATGCCCCGTACTGCGAGGCGACCTCAGAGGCATCCTGCGCGAATCTGCCTGTCATGATATTGGAGTATATGTATGCGTCTATGATGCCGCTTATATTGTATATGGCCGACGAAAGGATGACGGGAACCACGGTGAGCATCAGAGCCCGTGCTATCTGAGAATAGCTGTCACGGCGCTCCCGCGTATCACCGGCCGCTTCTCTTTCATACTCTCTGCGGTGCAGCACATATATTATGATGAACATGAGCAGAGCCGACATCGCTCCGGCGCCTGTTCCTATGGTTCCGCCAGCAGCACCGTACGCCTTTGACATGCCCTCTCCGAGGCCGTCTCTCAGCGCCCTTTCGCACAGAGCCCAGGCTGCGCCTACGCTCACGACAGCATTGACAAGCTGCTCTATGATCTGGGATACGGCTGTCGGGATCATGGTTTTTCGTCCCTGATAGTATCCGCGCATCACACCCAGATAAGACATGATCCATACCGTCGGCGCAAGGCTCTCAAGCGCATATATGCACATCGGAAGCCTGTAAAATACTTCTGCGAACCATCCGGCGCTCAGCCATACAAATAAGCACCCTGTTCCCCCTATCAAGGTGGCATATGCCAATGCAGCCTTAAGTATCCGGTCTGCATTGGCATATTCTTCTTTTGCGATTCTGGTGGATATCATCTTACTGACCGCCAGCGGCAGACTGTAGGATGACAGAAGCAGCACTATCGAATAGACCTCATAAGCGACAGAATAGTATCCCATCCCCTCATCGCCTATGATCCTTATCAGCGGTATCCTGTAGGCTAGACCTATGACTCTGACCAGAAGCCCCGCCATAGCCAGGATTCCGCCCTGAATCAGGAAGTTGCTGCTTTTTTTATCTTTATTGATCTGCTCTTGTGCCATCTTTTCTGAAGATCTCCGTCTGACCGAATCTGTCTGAGCGAATGATGCATATCCAGGTTTTTCCGTTATTGAAGGTGATCTCGTCTCCCTCCATGTTATAGAAATGAGTCGTCCCGTACTCGCCGTCCTTGACTATCCGAAGCGGATATCCTCTTCCGTTTGTGAAGAAATATCCGTAGGTTTCACCGCTCAGATTGATATTGAGATATTCTGTCGTCGCATAGTTTGCAGCCGGCCTGTATTCAAATATCACATTCTTGACTGTTATAGGTCCCTCATCGCCCCGGTGGACATCACCGTACTGATATCTGTGATAAAGTCCGTCAGACTCATCATATTCGAACCACGGATCATTGTAAGGATATCCGGGCACTATCTTTGAAGCCTCAAGAGAATTGTCAAGCTGTATCTCTTCCTGCGGCGCACAGAAATTAAAATGCCATGAGGACTTGTCATTCAGTTCTGTCCTGTATCCGCAGCTCGCTATGGCCTTTGTGATAAGCTCTGCACTCGCGTATGCATTGTGCGGGGATTTTTTATCCGCGCTTCTGTAAAATGCCGCGCTTCCCTTGCCGGATATGCCGTTCAGATTGTCCATTCCCTCCAGATACGGGAGAGCAAATGTGGACTGACCATAATGAGCGTATATTGCATCCCACTCTCTGGCAAAGTATGTGTAGTATGTCCTGCAGCTTCGCACAGAGCCGATTCTCTTTAAATCCTGCCAGTCATCAAAGAGTGCCATGTATCTGACCATGACACCCTCGACAGGAGCTTCATATACGACTCCCGCACGATTGATTCCGTATTGAGGAAGGGCAGCCTTGTCATTGCTCATCATTATGGCAAGCGGCCTCAGTGTGCCCTTTTCGGCATCGATCCACTCGCCGGTCAGTATGCTTCGTATCTTTCCGTCGACTATCTCCCGCTTTTCGTCTGATATCGCAGCAGGCTTTGTTTCAGCAACATCATCGCTGATGATGATCTCCGGCTCCGTGGTCTCCTCCGGCACAGAGGCCTCGCCCGCATCTGATGTCTCAGGAATCTGTATACTATCCGCCTTCTTCGCACAGCCGGCCGGCAGCACGATGCATATCGCGCATATAAGCAGAAGCCTTATAATATTTGTTGTGGTTTTTTTATTCATGCCGCCTTTTATACCCCAATGCATCAAGTATCGTTCTTTGCAGCTCTTCCATCTCTTCACGCTGAGCATCCTCAATATGATCAAAGCCGCACAGATGAAGTACACTGTGGCATACCAGAAAGGCCAGCTCACGCTTTTGTGTGTGGCCGTATTCCTCAGCCTGCGATATGACCCTGTCTGCGCATATCACTATATCGCCCAGCATCAGCTCTCCGGTCTCCGGATTGAATGCGTCAGGATCGTCCTCCAGTGAGCCAAAGTCTCCCGGCCTGTCGTACTCGTTCATGGGAAAGCTCAGTACATCGGTGGCCGCATCTATCCCGCGATGCTCTCTGTTGATCTCCTTTATAGACCCGGCATCCGTTATCGTCACAGATACCTCCGCCTCAAAGGGCTCCTCGAGATAATCCAGCGTTCCTTCCACCACCTCGTTTATGATTTTTCTGTACGGTATATGGAGCCTTCCCGGCACCTCATTGTCGATCAGGATAGTCATCGTCTCCTCCTGCCTGGCGCAGATTCCTTCTTTTCGTACTTTTCGTATGCATCGACGATTTTCTGAACGAGAGGATGTCGAACCACATCCTTGCTGCTCAGCTCGCAGAAGCCGATTCCCTCGATGTTCTTTAAAACCTTTGCCGCAATATCCAGCCCCGACGGCTGATCCTTCGGAAGATCCTTCTGCGTGCGGTCTCCCGTGATCACGGCCTTTGAGCCGAAGCCTATCCTCGTCAGAAACATCTTCATCTGTGCCGGTGTAGTATTCTGAGCCTCATCCAGGATGATATAGGCGTTGTCAAGCGTCCTTCCGCGCATATAAGCAAGAGGCGCCACCTCTATGAGTCCCTTTTCGGAATTGGCCGCAAAGCTCTCTGCTCCCATGATCTGATACAGCGCGTCATACAGCGGTCTCAGATACGGATCTATCTTGCTCTGCAGGTCACCCGGGAGAAAACCGAGTTTTTCTCCTGCTTCGATGGCCGGGCGCGTCAGGATGATGCGCGATACCTCTCCGTCCTTGAAGGCCTGAATAGCCATGGCCATGGCCAGATATGTCTTTCCGGTGCCCGCCGGGCCTATGCCGAATGTGATCATATTGCTGCGAATGCTGTCCACATACTTCTTCTGCCCCACAGTCTTCGGCTTCACCGGCTTACCCTGAATGGTGCGGCATATGATATCATTGTCTATCTCAACTATGGCATCGGATGTTGATTCATTCATACACAAGGATATGGCATAGTCCACGCTCTGCTCGGTGATGCTGTTGCCGCGCCTTGCAAGCTGTACAAGATTGTTGAACACATCGGCAGCATTTTCTGCGCCGCTTTGCGGTCCTATGATCTTGAGCTCTCCGTCGCGCTCGATCACCGATACATGAAATGCTTTTTCTATCTTTTTTAAATTGTGATCCAGCTGACCGCATACCTCGCGCTCATATGCAGCGGGGATATCATATATAAGCTCTGTCTCCATGCTCCTCCGAATATATGGAATACTTTCTGCACATATGAAAAGCGGCAGAGCCGAAGCTCCGCCGCTTTATTTAGCATTAATTGTATTTACGCTTTCTAGCTGCTTCAGATTTTTTCTTACGTCTGACGCTTGGTTTTTCATAATGCTCTCTCTTACGAATTTCCTGCTGAATACCAGCCTTCGCGCAATTCCTCTTGAAACGACGAAGAGCACTATCAAGACTCTCGTTTTCTTTCACAATCACGTTTGACATCGAAAAGCTAACCCCCCTCCCGGTTGTGAAAATAGAAACATGCTAATTATAGCACAATGCATACACTCGTCAATGACTATTTTTACAGAATTGCATTTTAGCTGCGCCGTCCGGCTTCTTAGCCTGTCTTGACGAAGAACCTTACATAAATTAGTATAGCTTATTATGGCACTTGACGGAATAACTATAGCGGCACTCACCGGAGAGTTTTCCCGGCTTCTGACAGGCGGAAGAATCTCCAAGATAGCGATGCCCGAAAAGGACGAGCTCCTTCTTACAATAAAAAATCAGTCGCAGACATACAGACTCCTGATATCGGCGGGAGCCTCTCTTCCGCTCATCTATATCTCCCCGGAGAATAAGACATCACCGCAGACGGCTCCGAGCTTCTGTATGCTCTTGCGCAAATACATAGGAACAGCCAGGATACTTTCCATCAGACAGTCAGGTCTGGAGCGCATCATCATATTCGAGCTTGAGCACCGCAACGACATGGGCGATATAAGCACCAAGCGGCTTATTATAGAGCTCATGGGCAAGTATTCAAACATCATATTTACTGATGATCGGGATACCATACTTGATGCTATACGGCATGTTCCGGCCAATGTCAGCTCTCTTCGGGAGGTTCTTCCGGGAAGAAGATACTTCCTTCCGGAAGAGCTTGTCAAGGCGGATCCTCTTACCGAAACATGTGACGGCTTCTGCAAGAGACTCTCAGGCTCTCATTGTGCAGTCTACAAAGCCATCTATACGATATATTCCGGAATCAGTCCGCTTATATCCGGTGAGATATGCTTTCGGGCCGGTGTAGACAGCGACAAGACGCCGGACTGCTGTGATGACGGCGAGCTGAACAGACTCTTCGATGCCTTCAGCTCCATGATGAACATAGTAAAAACCGGCAGCTATTCGCCAAATATGATATTGAATGGTGATATACCGGAGGAATATGCTCCCGTACGCATCACCAGCTTAGGCAGTGAGCGGTATCGCGCTATTCCATACGATTCCATGAGCATGCTGCTCTTTGACTTCTGTGCAAAGCGCGATGCAGTAAATCGAATCAGGCAGAAGTCTTCGGATCTTCGCCGCATAGTCAATACAGCCCATGACCGCGCCGTAAAAAAATACAGTCTTCAGGAAAATCAGCTTAAGGACTGTGAAAAAAAAGACCGCTACAAGATATACGGAGATTTACTGAATACTTACGGCTACAGTCTCAGCGGCGGCGAGAAAAGCTTTACCTGCCTGAACTATTATGACGACAATCGAGAGATCACCATACCGCTTGATGAGACCTTGTCTGCACGGGACAATGCCGTAAGATATTATGACAGATATGCCAAGCTGCGCCGCACTCAGACCGCTTTATCCGAGGAGATACTGCGAACGAAGGCTGATATAGAGCATCTGGAGAGCATCTCCCTGAGCCTTGACATAGCCTCCGGTGAGGCCGATCTGGCTCAGATCCGCAATGAGCTGGAAAGCTTCGGATATATCAAAAAGCATGCCATGCACCAGCTTTCGGGGAAAGCCAGTAAAAAAGATCTTGCAAAGGGCGGACAGGGCGGTCGAACTCCAAAATCCGAGCCGCTGCATTTCGTATCCTCTGACGGATATGACATATATGTCGGAAAGAACAACTATCAGAACGAGGAAATCACATTTAAGATGGCCTCCGGCAATGACTGGTGGTTTCATGCCAAAGGGGTTCCGGGATCTCATGTGATAGTACGGTGCGGAGCCGATGCCGGCAGCCTTCCTGACAGAGTCTTTGAAGAGGCCGCCGCGCTTGCCGCGTATTATTCCTCGGTATCAGGTTCAGCCAAAGTCGATGTTGATTATACGCAGAAGAAGAATCTGCGGCGCGTCAACGGAGGCGCACCCGGATTTGTGATCTATCATACAAATTACAGTATGTCTATCGCACCAAGGCAGCTTCCGGTCTCGTAGATTTGCCGAATGCCGCGTATGATACGAGAGGCCGGCGGTCACATGACCGCCGGCCTCTTTTTCTTAATGATTTAATGAATGGTTCGGGTGCACCCGAACCTCCGGTTACTCGGATGATTTCGTGCTTCGCACTCCCACACTGTAACCAAGAACGCATATCATCATGGTCTAAGCTCCTTGATGCCGCCCATATAAGGCCAGAGAACCTCGGGTATCGTCACGCTGCCGTCTGCCTGAAGATGGTTCTCAAGAAAAGCGATCAGCATACGGGGCGGAGCCACGCAGGTATTGTTTAATGTATGTGCGAAATACTTGTTGCCGTTTGCATCCTTTACGCGGATGCGAAGCCTTCTGGCCTGAGCGTCGCCCAGATTCGAGCAGCTTCCTACCTCAAAGTACTTCTTCTGTCTCGGAGACCATGCCTCTACATCACAGGACTTCACCTTAAGATCAGCCAGATCACCGGAGCAGCACTCAAGCGTACGAACCGGAATATCCATGCTTCTGAAGAAATCAACGGTATTCTGCCACAGCCTGTCATACCACATCATGGAATCCTCGGGCTTGCAGATGACTATCATCTCCTGCTTTTCAAACTGATGTATACGGTATACGCCTCTTTCCTCTATACCGTGCGCACCCTTCTCCTTTCTGAAGCAGGGAGAATATGATGTAAGCGTGTACGGAAGCTCGGCCTCATCATTTATGGAATCTATGAACTTTCCTATCATGGAATGCTCCGATGTTCCGATCAGATAGAGATCCTCGCCCTCTATCTTGTACATCATGGCGTCCATCTCCGCAAAGCTCATGACACCGGTTACAACCTCCGAACGGATCATGAAGGGCGGAATGACATATGTAAAGCCTCTGGAGATCATGAAATCACGCGCATATGCTATAACCGCCTCGTGAAGCCTTGCAAGATCGCCCATCAGATAGTAGAAGCCGTTTCCTGCCACCTTGCGTGCGCTGTCAAGATCTATGCCGTGGAGCTTCTCCATGATTTCTGTATGATACGGAATCTCGAAATCAGGGACAACAGGCTCACCGAATTTTTCTATCTCAACATTCTCAGAGTCGTCCTTTCCGATAGGAACAGACGGATCGATGATGTTGGGTATGATCATCATATCCTTCTTGATCTTCTCCTGAAGCTCGGTCTCCAGCGGCTCAAGCTCAGCAAGCCTTCCGGCGAGCTCTGCCACCTTTGCCTTTGCCGCCTCAGCCTCCTCCTTCATGCCCTTTGACATGAACTGTCCGATCTCCTTGCTGACCTTGTTCTTCTCGGCTCTGAGATTGTCTGCCTCTGTCTGAGTCTCTCTTGCCTTCGCGTCAAGCTCGATCACCTCGTCAACCAGCGGCAGCTTCTGATCCTGAAACTTGTTCCTGATATTCTGTTTTACGATTTCAGGATTCTCTCTAACAAACTTAATGTCCAACATAGCTTTTTCCTCCATCCGTTGCAGTATATAGTGCATGAATATTTTCTTCAATATTACCCTTAAATACAGCCGACCCGGCAACGATATCATCGACTCCGGCTGCCTTCAGCTCCGCGGCATTGGCAGTGCTTACACCCCCGTCTACCTGGATATCAAACTTGAGCCCGCGCTCAGTCCTGGTTCTGTCAAGAAGCCGGATCTTGTCAAGCGCATACGGTATAAATGACTGTCCGCCAAAGCCCGGATTCACGCTCATGATGAGAACCAGATCCACATCACACAGCAGATTCTCGAGCATGCTGACCGGCGTTCCCGGATTCAGCGCCACACCTGCCTTTAAACCAAGTGACTTTATGGCTTTGATGCTGCGATCTATGTGCTTGCAGGCTTCGTAATGAACAGTAAGTCCGCAGGCTCCTGCCTTTTTAAATGTCTCAAAAAAGCGATCCGGCTCCGTCACCATCATATGAACATCCATAAACAGCTCCGGATAATGACTGCTTATGCTCTTTAAGATGCTGTCCCCGAAGGATATGGCGGGAACGAAATCGCCGTCCATAACATCAAAATGGATATGCGTCACTCCGGAGCGCACACAGGCATCAAGCTGCTCCTTCAGCACGACAAAGTCAGCAGAAAGAACCGAAGGTGATAATATCATACAGCCTAGCCTCCTCAATCCAGTGATCTGATAAATGCAGCCATCTGTGCACCTGTAGGCGGACATCCGGGACAGTTGTGCTCGCAGCCCTTGGTGCATCTGCCCACACCGGCAAATCCTCCCTCTGTGCTCTGCCAGCCCTGGCCAATCCGTATCTTGTCCTTCAGATTTCTGAGACCGCCCTCATCATTTATCCTGTCCAGCGCATATATGAGATTGCCGTAGCATGCGCTGCACGCATCCTTTGCATCCGTATATGATGCCAGCTTCTCAACTCTTCGGCTCGGCTTGAACTTTCCTCTGCCCTTCGGCGGCTCATTCACGTTTATAAACTCCGCATGAGACACGTCCGGATCGCCGACCCCCAGCTTTGCCGCATATCCGATATACGGAATATCACTCGTCTCGTATCCCATGGTCTCGGCCACGAAGGCATCGCACAGCACAGGATCCTTGCAGCAGAATATTCTGTCCATACGAACCGGATTTCCGCCTTCTTCAAAGTCCAAATCTCCGCAGATATTATCTACGATGATGAACTCATGCATGCGCTCCTTTACAGCTTTTGAAAGCAATGCGATCGGACGGTGGAGACCCTGCGTATGAAATCTCCTCTTCTCCGAGTTTGTGATGATACCCTTGTGATTCTTCAATGCACAGGTTACCGTTGTCTGGCAATGGCCCTTTAAAACCGGAAGATTTATGAGCCAGTCAAGCTCCAGAGCCTTATCCGTGATACTCATGGAGTACCCGTCTATATCGATATCCGTATGCGAATCCGCCTGCAGATCATAGTAGGGAACCTTCTGGCGCTTTGCGGCGGGGCCTATGCCCGACACTACAAATGCCGAGCTTGTTCTGTCGCCGACCCATGATCCCTCGAGAACGCAGAGATCAGTAAAGCCGTGGTCCTTCAGATATATCAGAGTTCCCTCGACAATCTCGGGATGTGTGGTAGCTCCGGATGATGCTTCTCTGGCTACAACAAGATTGGGCTTCAAACCTATCTTCGCATTTTTATCACCGATCTCAGATGCCAGATCCGCGGCCTCAAGCAGATCTATGGTCATCTGCTTATAGTCGGTACCATGGATCATATAAAACTGATTATCCTTCATATCCCCCTCCTAACATCAGTAGCGCTTTACCTCACAGAGCTGTGAGTATATCTTTTTATAGCTTTCATACCTGGTGCCTTCGATTTCTCCCCGGCTGAGCGCCTCCTTTACGCTGCATCCCGGCTCGTTTATATGTATACAGTTATCAAAGCGGCATCGACCCTCGTATCCCGCGATATCCGGCATGTACAGCTTGAGCTGATCCGGAAGCAGGCTTTCGACAAGCACAGATGTAAATCCCGGTGTATCGCATATGAATGTATGGTCATTTACTACAAAAAGCTGACAGTGACGCGTTGTATGGCGTCCTCTTTCTATCTTGCGGCTGATTTCATTGGTTTCCATCTGTGCGTTCGGACAGATCCTGTTGGTCAGTGTCGATTTGCCGACTCCGGACGGACCGGCCAGTACAGCGGTTTTTCCGTCGATATATCCCAGCAGCTCCTCTATGCCGTCTCCGGTATCCGCACTTATGCAAAACACCTCAAAGCCCGCATTCTCATATATTCTTTTAAGAGATTCCCCGCTGTCACCGGCCAGCTCGCATTTTGTAAATACAACCGCCGTCGGTATTCCCTGCATATCCATGCTGATGAGATACCTGTCCAGCAGATACAGCTGAGGCGCGGGATGCGCGCAGGACATAGTCATAAGTGCCACATCGATATTGGCCGCCGCCGGACGGATAAGGGAATTCTTTCTCGGAAGTATATCTTCTATGCTGCCCTCCGCGGCTTCCTCATCCGTCATGACAAATTCCGCATCATCGCCTATCATCGGCTTGATGTTTCTGCTTCTGAGCACGCCCTTGGCCCTGCAGGTTATGATTCTTGTGCCCGATGCAACATAGTAAAAGCCCGCTATACCCTTTATGATCTTACCCGTCATCCGGCTACTCCACCTTGAAGAATGTGACGGTATATGAGCGAAGCACGGCATTTTGAGTATTTTCCACGACCTCTACCTCTCCTGTCGTCACTCCCGAGGCTCCTTCTATGCTTCTGAACCTTACCGGCAGTATAGCATTCGCAGATATCTCTCTTGGCTCCATGAGCACGGTATATACATCCTCTCCGTCTACAATCTGATGGAGTCTTATGCTTATGCTCACCGCCGCATCGCTTGCTCCCGGACCTATAAGACCGCTCAGATCATAGGTCTCATCTATGGATGCCACATAGTGATACTGACTTGTGGAGCCGGAGCTTACTACATATCCGACCTGTGTACCCTTCTCAACCTCCGTGTCTGGCAGTATCGTCTGACTGATGACTGTTCCGGCAGGGACAGTGACGCTTGTCACAGATGTTACTTCTCCGGGAACAAGATTGTTTTCAACAAGCAGGCCTATCGCTACATCCTCGGTCTGACCGATGAGTACAGGAACCTTGACCAGCATCGCCTCAGGCCCCTTGCTGACATAAACAGTAACCGCGGCACCCTTGGTCGGCTTCTCCGGATCCAGTCGACAGACCCGGTCCTTTTCTATGGTATCGCTTGATTCTGTCGATATATTGACGGTATATCCTCTTTCCTCGAGTATACCCCTGACCTCCTCAGCCGTCTTGCCTGTAAGGCCAAGCTTATTCAGATCCTCTGTTACGCTTCCGGTACTCAAAACCACATAGACCTCTGTCCAGCGCAGAGCAACCGTCCCCCCTGCAGGCTCCTGTGAAATGACGGATCCCTCGGGTACATCCTCGCTTGACTGAGGATCCATGTATTTTATCTCGAGTGATGATTCGAGAAGCATGGCCTTGGCCACATCCTCGGATTTGCCCACCACATCAGGCACATACACCTCTGTATCCTTCAGTGCTGTGGAGGTTGACTCCGCTGTGGATGCCACCTGAGATATGGTCGGTGCCACAGATTTAAATACCTTTATCCCGACAAACACCGCGACGGCTATGATCAGTATCGAAAAAAGCACGCCCCCGGCGGTTATCAGCTTTTCTGAAAGACTGTGTGCCCTGTATTCATCCTGCTCATCATCCCTGTGCCCGGACCCGGATCGATACTGCATTCTTTCTGCGCCCGATGTGCTGACGCGGGCATTGATCTCGCCAAGCTCCTGCGGACTGATGGCCTTGGTTTGCATAGGATCATTTTCCTCGGCAGCAGCGTATGCCGAAAGATCAGCATCCGGATCTATCATAGCACGCCTCAGATCCGTTATGGTCTCGGAGATGCTCTGATAGCGTCTTTCAGGACGCTTCTGTGTACACTTCAGTATGATAAACTCAAGCGCCCTTGACACACTGGGATTGTATGCAGACGGCAGAGGCATCGGCTTTTCCACATGAGCTATGGCCACGGATACTGTATTGTCGCCCTCAAACGGAAGCCGCCCCGTCACCATCTCGAACATGGTTATACCGAGAGAATATATATCGCCTCTTGTATCTGTCATCTCGCCCTTCGCCTGCTCCGGTGCAATATAATGCACCGATCCCATGGCTTCGGACATCAGCGTCTGCTGTGAGGCGGCCTTTGCGATTCCGAAATCAGCCACCTTGACCTTTCCGTCAGATGAGAGAATGATATTCTGCGGCTTGATGTCCCTGTGAACTATACCCAGCTGGTGCGCCGCCTCTATTCCCTGAGCTATCTGCAGGGATATTCCTGTAGCCTCGCGATTGGCAAGCATCACCTTGGCCTTGATGAAGTTCTTGAGAGTCACACCCTCCACAAGCTCCATCACTATATAATGCAGCTCTCCCTCGTCGACAACATCATATACCTGCACTATGTTCGGATGTGTCAGTCCGGCCGCCGACTGGGCTTCTATCTTGAATTTGCTTACAAAGGCCGGATCCGCACTGTACTCCTCCTTGAGCACCTTTATGGCTATAGTACGATTGAGCTTGTGATCCAGAGCCTTATAGACATCACTCATTCCTCCTGCGCCGACGCGGCTCAGGATCTCATATCTGTTCTGAAGATATGTACCTTCTCTAAGTCTCATCTGCTCACCTCACCTTCGTAGGGAGCGATAAGTATCACGGAGATGTTGTCGCGCCCTCCGTGAGCATTGGCTTCATCGATGAGCGCCTGAACAGTGTCACCGATATCATCGTTCGACCTGACGATACGCAGTATATCGTCATCATCCAGCATATTGGTAAGACCGTCAGTGCATAAAAGAAACCTGTCTCCTGTACGGATTCCCACCTCAAAGAAGTCCGTCTCAACAGCCGCCGCAACTCCGACCGCTCTTGTTATCAGGTTCTTTTTCTCTCTGTATTCCTCGCTCTCGCCGCTCATCATGCCGGCCTTGACCATCTCTGCCACATAGGAATGATCTCTGGTCAGCTGCTTTATGGAGTCGCTGATACGATACAGTCTGCTGTCCCCGACATTTGTGATATAGAGTGTTGCGGCATCAAGATCAAAAACCGCAGTCACCAGTGTGGATCCCATGCCTGACAGTGACGGATCCGAAAGTGAATCCATATAAAGCTTCAGATTGGCATTGTCTATAGCATGACGCATGACAATGTTGATATTATCCCTTTCATCAGCCCGGACAAGTCTTACAAGTTCCTGAACAAGAGAGCTGCTTGCGTAGTCTCCTGCGCTTGCGCCTCCCATCCCGTCTGCAACAACAAAGAGGTTGGGCAATCTCCCAACCTGCTTTTTTGAGCAATATATAGTATCCTGATTTGTGGTCCTTATCCGGCCTTTGTCAGTCTGTGCAAGTACTAGCATTGAACCTCCGAACTACACAGGCAAAGATGCCGCATCATTTATCCTGATTTGTCAGGGGCACATCATGCCCTCCGCCATCATTTTCATGCAGATAATGACGTCTCAGCTGCCCGCAGGCACCTGAAATATCCCGCCCCATTTCTCTCCTAATTGTAACATTTATCCCTTTAGATTCAAGCATATTCTTAAATGCGCGTATATCCCGACCCTGTGAACGGCGGTAATCGCGCTCCTCCACATGGTTGACCGGGATCAGGTTTACATGACCGTGAAGCGGATATACCAGCCCGGCCAGCCGCTCCGCCTGCTCCCTGCTGTCGTTCAGTCCGGCGATGAGCGCATATTCAAATGTCACCCGCCTTCCGGTTCGATCAAAATAATACGTACACGCTTCAAGAATCTCCCGTATGGAGTATTTATTTGCTATCGGCATGGTTTTTCGTCTGGTTTCGTCGTCCGGCGCGTGCAGTGACAAAGCCAGCGTAACCTTCAGATCCATATCCGCCAGTCTGCGGATCTCCGGAACAAGTCCGCATGTTGAAAGCGTTATATTTCTGCGGCTGAGCCCGAACCCGTTCTCATCGCATATAAGCTCTATAAATGTCGTCACATTGTCGAAGTTGTCAAGCGGCTCGCCCGAGCCCATGAGAACCACATGAGATATCCGCTCATCAGGATGCTCCTGCTGCACCCTGTATACCTCCTCAAGCATCTCGGCGGCAGTAAGGTCTCTTACCCTTCCGTCTATAGTGCTGGCACAGAATCTGCATCCCATCCTGCATCCCACCTGAGATGATATACAGATGGACAGGCCATGCTCATATCTCATGAGAACTGCTTCTACTATATTGCCGTCATCCATTGCAAGCAGGTATTTTTCCGTGCCGTCGATGGCTGATACCAGCTTTTCCTCAATTCCGGCAGCGGTATACAGACACTCGCGCTTCAGTCTGTCGCGAAGCTGCTTCGGAAGATTCGTCATTTCATCAAATGATGCAGCTCTTCTGACATGCATCCATTCAAAGAGCTGCTTTGCGCGAAAGCGCTTTTCTCCTATGGATTCCATATAATCAGACAGCTGCAGGGCAGTCATTGATTTAAGATCCGGTTTAGATTGCATCATTATCATCTCTTTCCATCACACAGACAAAAAAGCCGTCACAGTCGTAATCACTGCACGGAAGCATGGTTACGCATTGCTTTATGCTGAATTCTCCGTGTCCGTTGATAAATGCCTCGACATTTTCCGCATTTTCCTCTTTGGTCAATGTACAGGTGCTGTATATCAGCTGTCCCCCGGGCTTTACATATTCGCATACATTGTTCAGTATGTCCTTCTGAAGCTTCGCCAGTGAGAGAACATCCTCGTATGTCAGCCTGTTTTTTATATCCGGCTTGTGAGAGATGGTTCCGATGCCGGAGCAGGGCAGATCTGCTATGACAACATCGGCAAGCCCTGTAAGCTCCTCGCGGCGCTCTAAGGCGTCCTGCACCATCACCTCGATGCAGCCGCATCCGGTCCGCACGGCATTTTCCCGGATCAGAGAAGCTTTTTTGTCTGATATGTCACAGGCTATGACTCGCCCTGTTTTATTCATCTTCTGGGCAGCCTGCACGGATTTGCCCCCGGGAGCGGCACATACATCTATTACTGTCATGCCCTGGGTGATGCGGCTCATCCGCACCGGCATAGATGAGGATATATCCTGTATGAATGCATTGCCGTCCTGCCACAGTTTCGTTTTTTGAAGATTCTCCGGGTCATCCGAGCAGTACATGTCGCTTATCTCTATTCCTGCAGCCTGTATATGCAGCTGATGCAGTGAAGCAAGCCCGGCGGCGGCATCAGCATCCTGAGCTCTGACATATATCCGGTGCTCTCTCAATGTGCTCTCCAGAAACCGGTCCGCAGCCTCGATACCTATGGAGGCATCCAGCTCATCAAGCATCCATTTTTTTACGGAGTAGCGATCCTCGCGGGTTTTGGGCTGCAGCGAGTCCTTGCTGCGGCTGATATTTCTGAGAAGCCCGTTTACAAAGCCGCTCAGACCTCTGAAGGCACTGCCTCTTACAAGTCTTACAGCTTCATTGCATGCTGCGCTGTCCGGAATCTTATCCATATAAAGAATCTGATATGCTCCCATACGAACGAGGTTGCGGATATACGGCTTCATCTTAGCCGATTTAACCTTGCTGAAGCTGTCGATAATGCTGTCGATGCGGTTCTGATACTCCAGAGTTCCCTTTACAAGCCTGTAGAAAAAAGCCTTGTCTCTGGCATTCAGAAAGGCATACTTGTCAAGGGCCTCCCGCATGACAATATGCGAGAGGCTCCCTTCTTCATTGATCATCAGCAATGCGCTGTGCGCAAGTGCGCGCACATCTGTTTTCTTTTGCTCAGCCACGAAATGTCATCTCCTGCGTCTGCTGTCATTGATCATCACAAGACGAAGCAGCTGAAGGACAGCGGACATCGTTCCCGCGACATATGTAAGTGCTGCGGCGCCAAGCACTGCCTTCACACCCTTTTTTTCTCCTTCGCTGATGATTCCGAGGGATGCCAGCTGAACCTGCGCGCGTCTTGAAGCATCATATTCCACAGGAAGCGTCACCAGCTGAAACAAAACCGCGAGTCCGAATGCCATGATGCCTATGCGGCACAGCGTATCTCCGCCAAACATCAGACCCATCAGAAACAGCGGCCAGGATATCTGAGCACCGATATTTGCCACAGGTACAAGCGCCGATCTCAGTCCCAGCAGCACATACGAGGACTGATGCTGGAGAGCATGACCGCATTCGTGCGCAGCCACACCGAGCGCGGCGATGCTTGTCTTGCTGTACACGGAATCCGAGAGGTGCAGTACCCTCTTGCTCGGGTCATAATTGTCCGTAAGCTTTCCCGATATGCGCTCCACAGTGACATCATAGATGCCGTTTGATCTTAGAATCAGCTGGGCAACCTGAGCTCCGGTCATACCGGAGGATGCCTGCACGGCAGAATATCTCGAATATGTCGAGCTCAGCTTCGCGCTGGCCATCATCGCCAGCAGCGCTCCGAGAAGTATCAATACATAAGTTGGATCCCAACCATAATAGCCATAATACATTTTATGTACTCCTTATGATAAATATCATTTCTTCCCCAGGATGGTATGCTCCTTCAGCCTGTAGCCGTTGAGAAACGCCGCTGCAGTCATCCTTTTCTTGCCCTCCGGCTGCAGCTCAAGGATCTCCAGCATACCGTCTTTTGCACATACGGCAAGTCTTTCCCCGAATCTCACAAGCTCTCCGGTCTCGGTATCACCCGGGCGTTCAAGCTCAGATACGCCGGCCTTGAAAATCTTCAGAAGCCTCCCGTCAAGATAGGTGTACGCACCCGGCCAGCTGTAAAGGCCTCTGATCCACCGTTCAAGCTGCTCGCAGGATTGCGAAAAATCCAGAAGTCCGTCCTCCTTTGTCAGTATCCGCGCATACGGAGTATCGCTTTGCTCCGGCTGCTTTTCGGGAACTATCCTGCCTTCCGAGATGCCGTCGAGCGTATCGATGATCGCCGATGCACCCACCTCAGAAAGCTTTTCAAACAAAGACTCCCCGGTATCCTCTTTTGTGATTTTTACAGGATACTGACGCAGTATATCTCCGGTGTCACATCCGGCATCCATAAGCATGGTGGTGATTCCGGTTTCGCTTCTTCCGTCAAGAAGCGCCCATTGTATAGGAGCCGCACCTCTGTAGGACGGAAGCAGTGAGCCGTGTATGTTGACGCATCCCATTGGAGGAATATCCAGCACCGACTGCGGAAGTATCCTTCCGTATGCTATGACGACAAAGACATCCGCGTTGCACGCCCGCAGGGTTTCCTCGAATTCCTTTGTCCTGATCTTTGAGGGAGTTATCACCCGAAGCCCAAGCCTGAGAGCCTCGGTTTTAACAGGCGTAGGCACCGGCGCCGCGTGACGGCCTCTCGGCTTGTCCTCTCTTGTTACGACACATACAACATCATGTCCCGCCTGTGTAAGCGCCCGGAGCGGAGCTACCGCTATATCCGGTGTACCCATGAAGACTATTCTCATTCACATTCCCCCGCTTTACAGCTGCATATCATTCTTCGGCATCCGTCTCAACATCATACAGCTCACCTATCACCTTCTCCGTGTACAGGTGTCCGTTCAGATGGTCGTACTCATGGCACAGAGCCCTTGCATAGAAGCCCTCGGCCTCTATTCTCACAGGCTTCATGCTTTCGTCAAAGCCCTCCATGACCACCTTCATGGGGCGCATCACCTTTCCGGCCTTGCCCGGAACACTGAGGCAGCCCTCGCTGCCCTCCTGAGCGCCCTCCTGCTGTACAAGCACGGGATTTATGAGAACGCAGCGTTCATTCTCATCGACCTCTACCACGAATATGCGCTTTAAAACTCCGACCTGAACCGCAGCAAGGCCTACTCCCTCAGCTTCATGCATAGTATCCCACATATCTGTGATCAATTCTTGAATTCGCGGTGTTATTTCCCTGACTTCTTTTGAAACCTTTCCGAGGATCTCATCACCCTCGACCCGTATCTCTCGCAATGCCATCGTCAATTACCATCCTGTATTATAATATTGGTTACAGTGTCAAAACTCATCTCACACGACATGCTGCGACGCGAAGCTAGACAATATGTCAGTGGGAGATTGAGTTTATGACACGCCTCTCAATGAGGATGAAGTGGGGCGAAAGCCCCACGAGAATCCGAATTGAGGCAGGATTGTGGGAGTGCGAAGCACGAAACAATCCGTGTAACCGGAAGTTCGGGTGCACCCGAACCAATATTTCAGAAGACCGGATCGCCTGAAGACGGACTGTCTCAGCCCGCATCCTAGGTAAAGTCATACATCACCGATATCTCCGTCTCCTGTCTGATATTTTTGCGGCCCTCTTCGACATCATCCTTTATCTTCAGCAGTATATCATAGTTTGTATGCTTTACATACAGCAGCTTCCTGTAGTGATCATTCACCTTATATACCGCGGCCTCCACCGGACCTATGATCTCGCAGTCGGTTGCGTGCCTCGAGCCCTTCGCAAGTCTGAGAAAAAGCTCGGCATAGCGTGTCAGCGACGCCTCGTCCCTGGAGGCAAGCTGCACCGTCCATATATGCACTGCCGGCGGATATCTGAGAAGGCTGCGATATGCCATCTCCTGCCGGAAATACTCCTTATAGTCGCCGTTTGCCGCACATCTTACTGCATAATGCTCCGGCTTGTAGGTCTGGATGACAACCGCACCGTGCTTTTCGGATCTTCCGGCTCTGCCAGAGGCCTGTGTGATCAGCTCAAAGGTTCGCTCTCCGGAGGCATAATCCGAGTTAAAAAGCGTAGTCTCCGCGGCAATGATTCCCACAAGCGTGACATTCGGGAAGTCATGTCCCTTGACTACCATCTGAGTGCCTATCAGTATATCGGTCTTTCCGTCAGCCATATCCCTGAGTATCTCCTCGGAGGCATGCTTTGCAGTGGTCATGTCCGCGTCCAGCCGTGCCACACTTGCATCCGGATATGCCGCCCTGGCCATCTGCTCAAGCTTCTGTGTTCCGACTCCGAACTCGGCTATATACGGGGAGCCGCATGACGGACATTTTCCGGGGAGCTGCATGGTATATCCGCAATAGTGACATACAAGCCTGTGTCCGAAATGCACTGTCATGCTTACATCACAGTGCGGACAGCGTATCGCCTCACCGCACGACCGGCAGGATACGAAATTGGAATATCCCCGACGATTTATAAACAGTATGATCTGCTCCTTCTTCTTCAGCCGTGTGCGTATGAGCTCATCCAGCTTTTTGCTGAATATGCTGCGGTTGCCCTGTTTGAGTTCCTCACGCATATCGACCACATGAATATCCGGGAGCAGTGCTCCGGGAACGGCGCGATCCGGCAACTCCAGCAGCGTGTAGCGTCCGTCCAGTGCGGCCTGATACGACTCCGGTGACGGAGTGGCGCTTGCCAGTATCAGACTTGCACCGTGAAATCTGGCTCTTTCGGCCGCCACATCACGCGTATCATATCTCGGCGTGATCTCGTTTTTATATGCACCGTCGTGCTCCTCATCCACGACGATAAGCCCTATATTCTTCATCGGCGCAAATGCGGCTGATCTTGGTCCTATGATTATATCGGCATCTCCGTCAGAGCATCTTCGAAACTGATCAAAGCGCTCTCCGTCGGAGAGCTTTGAATGAACCAGAGCGACTCTTGCGCCGAAAACCGAGTAAAGACGGCTTACACTCTGATATGTAAGCCCGATCTCCGGAATCAGCAATATAACCTTTTTTCCGGCATCAAGCACTTCCTGTATCATATGCATATAGACATCGGTCTTTCCGCTTCCGGTGACGCCGTAGAGCAGATATGTTTTCCGGATGCCGGCGGCAATGTCCCGTCTGAATATATCTATCACCCTTTGTTGCTGCTCGGTCGGGATATGAAGCCTGTAGCCGGAGGATATATCTCCGAGTATGTCCCTGTACTGTGTCCCTTTTTTCCTCCGTATCTTTTTCTTTACCGGCAGAACTGCGCTCAGAGCAGCATTCATGGTGCATCCGTAGCGGCGGCGCATCCATGCGGCAAGCTCCATGAACTCATCCTCCAGACAAACCTGTCTGGAGGCTACTCCCGCTATCTCTTTCAGCTTATATCTTGTATGTCCCGCCTCATCCGGACTTCGCCGGAGCGATATGACATATCCGCGGCGAAGCGTGCTTGCACTGCCGAAGGGCACCATAACAGGAGTGCCGACGGAGAGCGCAGCTTCCATCTCCTTCGGCACGATATAGGTAAAAGGCTTATCTACTTTTTCATGGGATATGTCAACTATGATGTCGGCATAAAGCCTCATTTTACTCCTCCGTACAGGGCAGCGACGCTCTCGCCAAGCTTCATGCTGTTGGAGCCCTTGAAATACAGCAGATCATCCTGCCTTACATGCTCTGCAAGATAGGCATCCAGCTTCGACCTGTCTGTAAAGTGAAGCTTTACTATATCCGGATTGTCTATGCTGTCAGAGATCATCTCTGCCGCGTCGCCGTATGTCAGCACTATATCTGCGCTTTTATTAAATGCAATAAACTGTCCGATCGCCTTGTGCGCCGGCTCCGTCTGCTCTCCGAGCTCTCTCATATCCGCCAGAACCGCGATTCTTCGTCCGCTGCATTCTATGGTATCTAGTATCTCCAGCCCCGCACGCATCGAATCAGGACTTGCATTGTATGTGTCATCTATGATCAATATGTCCCCGCGATCCAGTATCTGCTGTCTGTGGGCAAAGCCCTTCATCTCGCACAGCTTCTGCGCCGCTTTTTCAAGATTAACCGCATGACAATGTGCCACAGCCAGTGCAGCCAGCGCGTTTGATATCATATGCCTTCCGTACATAGCAAGTTTCACATGAATCCGCTGTCCGAATATGTTGGCCGTAAAGCTCGGGCACCCGCGGCTCATATCTATATCCGCGGCATATGCATCGCAGTCCGGAGTCGTACCGTAATACACAGGTATCAGACCCGCAGGAAGCTTCACAGACCTGAGCAGAGGATCATCCCCGTTGAGGATCACATATTCTCCGGGATTCATATAATCCACGATATGCAGCTTTTCTCTGAGTATATTCTCCTTTGTTCCAAGCTGCTGGATATGAGCCGTTCCTATATTGGTTATCACAGCCATATTCGGCCTGACCACGGATGCAAGCCTGGCCATCTCCCCGGGCTCGCTCATCCCGGTCTCCAGCACTCCGATATATGCATCCTCGTCAAATTCAGCCATGGTCAGAGGAACGCCCACCTGACTGTTCTTATTGCCGGCAGTGGCAAATACCCTTCCTCCGGCTCCGAGCGCCTCGGCTATCATCTGCCTTGTGGTTGTCTTTCCCACGCTTCCCGTTACTGCCACTATCGGAACTCTGATATCATCCCGGAGCCTGCGTCCCAGCGCCTGCATGGCTTCCACGGTATCCGCGACCTTTATCAGAATCTTGTCTCCGTGATATGCAATCTCCTCCGGGCTGAGGCTGGTGAGCGAGACGACGCAGTCACCGGCCAAAACCTCGCCGATGAACCTGTGAGCATCGACATTTTCGCCTATGATCGGTACGAACAGGGTCTGCGCATCCACATTGCGGGAATCGATGCCGAGTCTGCTTATGACGCATTCACCGTATTTACTTGCATCACCGCAGATCAGCTCACCTCCGGTGCACTGAACCAGCTGGTTTACTGTCATGTGAAGCATATATTACTCCCTTTCTGCCGGATGCTTGATTCCAAGCTCATCCAGAGCCGCGTATACAGCCTCCTGATCGGTATAATGCGTGCGCCTGCCCTCTACCTCGATATAGTCCTCATGCCCCTTGCCTATGATCGCGATTATATCTCCCGGCATGCGGCATTGTATCGCGTACTTAACCGCCTCGGCACGCCTGGGAACCTCCACGCAGGTTCCTTTCGTTGCATCAAATGTGGAGCGGATATCCGCCAGAATATCATGAATATCCTCATAGCGGGAGTTGTCCTCCGTAAGGATGGCCAGATCGCTCATCTCTCCGGCTATCCTTCCCATGTCATAGCGCCGCTCTTTACTGCGGTTTCCTCCGCATCCGAAGACTACCACAAGGCGCTTATGCGGATAGTTTCTCAATGTTTCAAGCAGAGAATGCATGCTTACGGCATTGTGCGCGTAGTCCACTATGATCTTTACATCCTTATCCGTATATACAGTCTCCATGCGTCCCTTTACGCGGAAATCCTTAAGCGCCTCCGACAGAGCCGCATCATCTACTCCCAGCTTTTTGCATACGGCTATCGCGCATATCGCATTTACGGCATTGAAGCCTCCTGGAATTCCTATGTCGGCAGTCAGCCGGTCATTGCCGTGTGCGGCCTCCATCTCGAGCCCGATGAAATCATGCTCGGATACATATCTGACATCAAGTATCCTGTAGTCGGCATCCTCAGCATATCCGAAGGTCTCTGTATGACCGGCCTTTGCATGCTCCGCTACATAATCGGCATGCTCATCGTCGGCATTTACAAGTATGCTTCTGCACACAGACATGATCTGTGTCTTGCAATCAAGATATTCCTGAAAATCAGCGTGCTCGGTCGGTCCGATATGATCATTTGATATATTCGTGAATATTCCGTAATCATATGTCATTCCGTCTATCCGATGCATCTTTACAGCCTGACTTGACACCTCCATCACGGCATATCCGCAGCCTGCATCGACCATTTCCCTGAGAGCCTTCTGAACCCGAAATGCCTCGGGAGTAGTATTCATGAGATCCTCGTGATGTCCCGGGTAGTCGATTCCTATCGTTCCCATGTATCCGCAGGATCTGCCTGAGAAGTCAAGTATGCGCTTTATCATGCATGCGGTTGTCGTCTTCCCCTTTGTTCCGGTTACCGCTATAGTCGTCAGCTCCTTTGCGGGATATCCGAAATAGCAGTTCGACAGCAGAGCCAGAGCCTCTCTGGTATCCTTTACAGCTATGATGTTCAGTCCTTCGGGTATCTCTGTCTCCGCAAGACAATCCTCCTCCACAACAGCTCCTGCGGCTCCTCCCTGTGCTATCTCGCCCAGATTTGCATGTGAATCGAAATGCTCGCCCTTCTGGCATACGAAAAGACAACCTTTGGTTACATGCCGCGTATCATATACCAGCTCTGTATACTCGCAGTCCTGTGTTCCCGCAAGCATCCTGTATTTCAAATCCCTGACATCTGTTATTTTCATAAGAGCGCTCCTTTGCAAAAGACCGGATTGTGGGAGTGCGAAGCACGAAACAATCCGAGTAACCAGAGGTTCGGGTACACCCGAACCAGGATTTTAGAAAAAGCTGCAGGCTCCTCGCATCATGAGAGAGAAAGATAATCCTCAAACTCCTCCATAGTCATCAGTATATCCCGCGGCTTTGTTCCCTGCTCGCGTCCCACAACACCGCATTCGCAGAGCTGATCCATGATTCTCGCCGCCCGGTTGAAGCCTATCCTGAACTTTCTTTGAAGATTGCCGATGCTGGCCTTCTGTGCTTCTATGATATATCTTCCGGCCTCTCCGAAGAGAGCATCTCTTTCATCCTGCTCCTTCTGGGTCTGATTCTGCGCCGTATCCGATGACGCGGCTCCGGCTCCGGCCTCTATCTTTCCGATTGTATCTGCATCATATTCCGCAAGATCCTGCTGGATGATGAAATCTACTACTCTTCTGATCTCGTCGTCTGAGACAAATGCTCCCTGTATACGAACCGGCTTGGCCATGCCCTGCGGATAATACAGCATATCGCCCTTTCCGAGCAGCTTTTCGGCTCCGACACTGTCAAGTATGGTTCTGGAGTCGACTCCGCTTGATACGGCAAATGCTATCCTCGACGGAATGTTTGCCTTTATCACGCCTGTTATGACATTGACTGATGGCCTTTGAGTCGCAATGACAAGATGTATTCCGGCTGCTCTCGCCAGCTGTGCTATCCTGCATATGGCATCCTCAACCTCATTCTTTGATACCATCATGAGATCGGCCAGCTCGTCGATGATGATGACTATCTGGGGCATCTTCTCATATGGCATATTGGTGCTCTCGTCTACTCGCTTTCCGTCGCTCAGAAGCCGCTCTATGTGCTGATTGTATCCGGAGATGTCGCGAACACCCTCGCGCTCGAACATTTTATATCGCTTCATCATCTCCTCAACAGCCCAGTTGAGTGCGGATGCAGCCTTCTTCGGATCAGTGACCACAGGTATGAGAAGATGCGGTATACCGTTGTATACCGAAAGCTCCACCACCTTCGGATCGATCATGATCAGCTTGACCTCCTCCGGCGAATAGCGATACAGAAGACTCAGCACCATGGTGTTGATGCATACAGATTTGCCTGAGCCCGTAGCTCCCGCTATCATCATATGCGGCATCTTATCGATATCGCCGACCACAGTGGAGCCCGCTATGTCCATACCGACGGCAAAAAGCAGTCTTGCCTTGGATCTTTTAAACACATCCGACTCTATCAGATCACGCAGGTGGACAGTCATATTGTCCTTGTTCGGAACCTCAATGCCGATCGCCGCCTTGCCCGGAATCGGCGCCTCGACCCTGATATCCGCAGCAGCGAGTGCCAGCTTTATATCATCTGTCAGGCTGACAATCTTTGATACCTTCACACCCATTTCGGGTCGCAGCTCATATCTCGTGACCGCCGGTCCGCAGCTCACATCAGTCACAGTGACCTTTACTCCGAATTGAGCCAGTGTCTCCTCGAGCTTGCGTGCGGTATCACCGAATTCACGCTCCGATGAGCTTCTCATCATTCCCGTCCCCTTTGACAGAAGCGATGTCGGCGGGATGACATAAACCTTCTTTTCCTTTATCTGAGCATTGCCGGATGTACTCTGTACATTCTGTGTACTCCGCACATCATTCTGTGTATTCTGCCTGCCCTGCACACTATGTGGGTTCTGTGTGCTCTGCAGATTCTGCATGTTCTGCATGTCATGTGCACTCTGCAAACTCTGTACACTCTGCATGTCCTGCGTGTTCTGCGCACTTAGCGGACGCTGTGCTTCATCTGAATCATAATCGTCCTGATACTCAATCTGATGCGGTTTCGCATCTGCAAAGTGCTCCCCGATGATCGGATCTGATTCGCTCCCTGACAAAGCAGCATCAACGATGCAATCGTCAGCATATGCTGTCCAACCGGTGCTGCTGCCGCAGCCATGATTTTCGGTATTTTGCTCAGCATCATATACGCCGCCTTCATCGGCCGCTTCCTGAGCTGCATTGGTATAGCTTTCGGCTCTTGCATAGATTCCGGTATCATCAAGCCCCTCACGCGGCATCACCGTAAACATATCGAAGGGCACAGAATCATCATCCGCGCTGCTGCCGGGATTGCTTATCATATCCTCACTTTCAAGCATCTGCCGGTATGCCGAGAAATCATCCTCATCCGTCAAGTCGCTGTCATCGGAAGCAGTCCGGTCATCCGGGTATCCGTCTCCGGCTGTATAGTCATAGGTCTTTACGGAATCATATCCCAGACTGAACTCATCCTCATCCATGGCAAGAGGAGTAGAAAAAAAGTCATGATCCTTCATGGTGATGGACGCAACCGATGCGGCGAGAGACTGTGTCTCTCTTGCAAGTGCATCATCAGAAAGCGTTTTAAGACGCATATCCAGACCGGAGTCTTCGCCGTTATACTGCACTGCCGCTTCATTCAAGTCGTCCCGGGGCATTGTTTCGCTTATGGGCATTTCATCCTGAATGCCGCTTCCATGTATATCATACTCGTCGGCTGCGTCCTGATCCGGGAGTCCTGCCGGCTCACTCTGTACTGAAGTTTCACTCTGTGCTGCGGTTTCATTCTGTGCACGCAGTATCTCCTGCCCCGAATCACTCTCCTGGGCTTTCAGATCGATATTGACAAGCTTTGCAAGCTCTCTTTGGCGCCTGCGCTCCTCATTTTTTATAAGATGCTCCTCATGAAGCTGCCTTGCTCCGGTTCTTGCATGCTCGTATGCTTCTCCGCCGCCCTTTCTGACAGCCCCGACAAAGCTTTTTCCTGTTACGGCTACCAGTGACACGATCAATATGGCCACACAGACCACAAATGCTCCGGCGAAGCCTATCACGGTCTCCAGCCCGCCTCCCAATATGCCTCCGAGAAGGCCTCCTCCGCCTCCAAGGCTGTAAAGCTCTCCCAGCGAGCTTATCTCGTCAAAGCTGCTTCCTACAAAAAGATGTATGAGCGCACCCAATGCAAGTATGGAGATAAATGATGAAAATACTGTTATCAAAGCTCTTCTGCTGGCACCGTTTGAGATGATGAGCACAATGGATATAAACATCCATATCGGAAATACATATCCGAGCAGACCGAACAGACCTGTCTGCAGCGCCTTGAGCCATTCACCGACAGGGCCGCAGACACCCATATTGCTGAGCAGGAAGAGAACTGCGGCAAGAAAGCTTATGATCACTGCCGCCTCATCCTTTATCATTCCGGTATCCAGCTCCCTCATTCTTACGGAATCACGGCTTTCACGACGATTCTTCGATGAGCCTGCTCCGGCGGATTTTCGCCCTTCTCCGGCGCGTGACTCAGAGGCCTTCATCCCGGAGGCCGGCTTTGACTTCGAGGCAGCCTTTGAGCTTGCGGCTGCCTTCGATTTTGTACTTTTTTTCGATGTTTTACTGTTTTGTGTCACGGTTCACCTGCATTGCAATGTTTTATTATCAATCTCCAAGCATATTTCTGATAGCCTTCGGAGTTCTGTAATTCCACGAAGATATCTTGATTCCGCTTCTGCGGCTGGCGGCATGAACGATCTGTCCGTTGCCGATATAGATGGCCACATGATTGATGGTTCCGGAGGAATTGGCGTAGAATATCAAATCTCCCGGACGCATAGTATCCGATGTCACTCTGGTTCCCATCTGCGCCTGTGAGCCCGAATAATGCGGAAGGCTGACTCCGTACTCCTTCATGATCTGCATGGTAAATCCGGAGCAGTCGCATCCGTTTGTCAGGGATGTTCCTCCCCAGACATAGGGATTGCCTACAAACTGAAGGGCATAGTTAACCAGTGAGTTTCTTATGCGGCTCGAATTTGCAGCAGCCTCTTCAAGCGGAGAAAACTTTATAGCCTCATTCAGGGCATACCTTACATCAAGGTACTGAGATGACGCAAATGCTGTCAGATCATCCTCAAGTTCGATCTCTACCCATCCGTCGAGCTGACTCACAACCAGATATCTTTCGGCATTGGTAACCTGCGTCCATACCGTAGCCTCCTGATTCGGCTCTGTTCTGACATTCAGCACATCGGTATTGACTATGGCCATCAGCTGTGCCTGCTGAAGCGCAAGCTCCTTTGCCGCCTCTCCGGTGGTTATGTATTCAGCCTTGACATATCCGCGAACCGCACCCGATTTGATTCTATACCAGCCGTCGAGCTTTTCAACTATATCACAGGCCGCCTTGGATGTGAGCTTTCCTATGATCTTGCCGTTCTCACTTGGTTCCTCGCGGATATTCAGATAGCTTGTTGTATTGGATATTCCCAGATTGTCATACATATTGACAACCATGGATCGCATATCAAGCTTTCTGGCCTCGTTCAGGCACGGGCGGATCTCCACATAGTCCTTGAACAGATATCCGCTCGGGATCTTTACCCAATCCCCCTCTACAGCAAGAACCTCGTATCTTTCACCCTCAAGAGCCGTCGCCACAACATCGCTTTCCCGCGACGCCTCGCTTCTGATATTCAGCTCATCGGTCATCACGATGGCGCGATCCTTTACATTGTCTGCAGCCAGCGCAGCCGCGGCATCTCCGGTCAGCAGATAGCTTGTGCTTATGTATCCTTCAAATCCTCCGGAGCTGATAAGCGCCCATCCGGAGCCGTCATCGCTGAGTACCTCGCAGGCGCTGTAATTGTACATCTTGCCGATTATATGCGAGTCTGCGCTGCCGTTCTCTCTGACATTCAGATATGCCCCGTCTCCTACATCCACTATACCCAGATCATGATAGGATGAGATCACCTCGTCTTTGATGCGCGCTTTTTCGGCCTCCTCGGCGCGGATGCTCTCCTCTGCGGACTCCTGAGCCGCAAGTGATTCCGCCTCGATCCGGGCCTGTTCGCTCTGTGCGATGCTTTCCTGTCTCGCCTGCTCCGAATGCTTCGCACATGATCTTGCCGTTGCAGAGATTATCAGAATCAATATGAGGAGCAGCACCAATGATGCCGAAATCATGATAGGCACCTTTTTTGTATTCAGCGTTCTTTTAAATCTCAGAAATTTAAGTCTTTTCTGAAAATCGTCCTTAAAAAGATTGTCGTAGTCGCTTTTCAGATCATCAAGCTTATTCTTCAAATTCATGCGATATTTTATAAATCCTTTGTCTTTTTTTGAAATCAGCCGTCTTGATCTGCCTGCTCCGTCCGCATGCAGAACTTACAACTTCCAACCACAAAGTATGGTTCGGGTGTCAAAACACCCGAACCTCTGGTTACACGGATTGTTCCGTGCTACGCACTCCCACAATCCTGTCTCAATTCGGATTCTCGTGGCGCTTTCGCCCCACTTCATCCTCATTGAGAGGCGTGTCATAAGCGCTTTCTCCCACTGACATGCCCTTAAAGGAACTTGCTGCGCGTCGCAGCATGTCGTGGGAGAAACGTTTTGACACTGTAACCAAGTATATCACATTTGACAAGCCAATACAGTTTAAATATACTGTGTGTGCCGTGAGCACAGGGCTGCGGCTTACCTCTTTTGTATCTGTATGCATAAAGACAGAAAGACAGAAACCCTATGGTTGAAAAGCTTGTAAAATCTATATTGGGATTATTTGCGGGGCTTACAGCTCTTCCGTTCGGAAAGCAGGCGATTGTATTCATCATATCCCTGATGCCCGTGCTGGAGCTGCGCGGCGGACTTATCGCAGCGGCACTTCTGAAGATGGACCCGGTTCAAAGCTATCTCATCTCCATGATCGGCAATATCATCCCGGTTCCGTTTATTCTTTTATTCTTTGATTCAATACTCCAGAAGATGCGTGCCAGCAGCATTCCGGTCTTCAGATCCTTCACGCAGTGGGTAGACAGACGGGTTGAAAAAAATCGCGGCCAGATTGAAAAGTACGGCTTCTGGGGGCTGGCTGTTTTTGTAGGAATCCCGCTTCCCGGAACCGGAGCATGGACGGGATGTATGATCGCCTCGGTTCTGCATATGAATCGCACAGAGGCATTCAAATCCGTTATGATAGGCATTCTTATGGCGAGTGTCATCATGATGCTTGTCAGCTTCGGAGTCATCTCCGGCCTTGTCGGATAGGCAGCAAATCCGGGAATATAACCGAAATCGAATCGGATCATGAAGGAAGGTGGGAACCTTATCGGCTCCCACCTTCCTTATACTCATTCCTCATCCCAGTTGTGATACACATTCTGGACATCATCATCCTCATCGAGCAGATCTATGATCCTGTTCATCTTCTTTATATCATCCTCGGATGTAAGCTTGGCCCATGTCTGCGGGATCATGGTAACCTCCGCCTGAGCCATAGGTATCTTTTCAGTCTCAAGCTTTTCCCGTACAAGCGAGAAGCTGTCCGGATCCGTGATGATCTCAAAGACATCATCCTCCTCGCTGAAATCCTCCGCTCCCGCGTCAAGCGCAAGCATCATCAGATCATCGGCCTCCATCTCACATTCCTCTTTGTCAACAATGATCTGACCCTTTTTGTCGAACATGAAACTTACGCATCCCTGCGAGCCTACATTGCCGCCGCCCTTGGTAAAGGCGGCGCGTACATTTGCCGCCGTTCTGTTGTTGTTGTCTGTAAGAGTCTCAACGATGATGGCAACCCCGCTCGGCCCGTATCCCTCATAGGTGTTCTGCGAATAATTTATAGAGCCTGCATCCCCTGCAGCCTTCTTTATGCCTCTGTCTATGGTGTCGTTCGGCACATTGTTGGCCTTGGCCTTGGCGATTACATCACGCAGCTTGGAGTTGTTGGCAGGATCAGGACCGCCCTCCTTTACCGCTACCGCTATCTCACGGCCGATGATAGTGAATATCTTGCCTTTTGCGGCATCGTTTTTTTCTTTTTTGTGCTTGATGTTGGCGAATTTTGAATGTCCTGACATGTATATCTCCTCTTGATGTTTATATTGAACGGTTTTTACTTTTTTCCTGCACCATTGAATTGGCTCTGTAGGAAAGACGCATAAGGGATTCGGACAGATGCACATTTTCCACAACCACATCATCCGGTGTGTCCAGATCAACCGTTGCAAAGTTCCAGATTGCCTTTATTCCTGCGTCCATCATAGTCTTGGCCACAGTCACGGCCTGTGATTTAGGAACGCACAGAGCACCGATCTTCACATTGTTGCTTCTGACATAATCCGCCATATCATCCGTGGAAAGTATCGGAATGTCTCCGACCTTTGTACCTATGAGTTCGGGATTGATATCAAAAAGAGCGACGATCTGAAAGCTTTGGTTCTGGTGCTGTTCATAGTTTGCGATAGCCTGTGCCAGCTTTCCCGCTCCCACCATGATCACCTTTTGATAGTTATCTATGCCGAGTATCTTCTCTATCTCACTGTAGAGATGTCTGACATTATAACCATACCCCTGCTGTCCGAAGCCTCCGAAATTGTTCAGATCCTGTCTGATCTGTGATGCGGTCACGCGCATCCGCGCCGCAAGATCCTTAGAAGAGATACGCTCGATCCCCTCCTCCATGATCAGACTCAGATACCGATAATATCTCGGAAGACGCGAAATGACGGCAGATGAAACCTGCTGTTCTACCATACCTGATGTTACCTCCTGCAAATGATGCATGCAGATGTATATATCTACCTACCTGATGACTCCCGTCCGATATGCGCCGGCATGCTCATATGGGCATGATTAACCAAGCTCCCGGCCGGGACTTTTAAAGTATAATTTTTGATATTTGCCTTGTCAAATCTTTTTATAGTTCGCTCTGCGACATCACAAAATCAGCAATGAGCCCCAGCATGCCGTTCGGGCTTTCCGTTTTATTGACATGCTCGCGAAATGCTGCTCCGCCCCGCATACCTCTGGAATACCAGGCGAGGTGCTTTCTCATCTCCAGCACGCCCTGCCTTTCACCTCTGAGCTGTATCTGCAGCAGCATATGCCGGCGCATCATATCGCCAAGCTCCTCTGCAGTTGGTACATATGACGCTTTTGCAGTATCATCACAGCCGTCGGTTTTCTGCGCTCTGAAAACCCACGGATTGCCGCATGCCGCCCGGGCAACCATGACGCCGTCACAGCCCGTTTCCTGTCTCATCCTTGCGGCATCACCGCAACCTGCCACATCCCCGTTTCCTATGACCGGAATGGATACTGCCTGCTTTACGGCGCGTATTATATCCCAGTCCGCCTTCCCGTGATAATACTGCTGCCTTGTCCTAGCATGAACCGCGATAGCCGAAGCGCCGCTCTCCTGCAGTATATGCGCCAGCTCGGGCGCATTTACATGCTCCTCATCAAAACCCTTTCTTATCTTGACGGTAACAGGCTTTTTTACTGCTTTGACAAGAGCCTCTATGATCCGCCCTGCCAGAGGAGGATCCTTCATGAGCGCCGAGCCCTCGCCGTTTCCGACTACCTTGGGAACCGGACATCCCATATTGAAATCAATGATCTGCCACGGCCCGTCCTCAAGGATCCGCGCCGCCTCTGCCACAACATCCGGCTCCGATCCGAACAGCTGAAGCCCCAGAGGGGTATCTCCGTCGCAGCTTTTCAGCAGCTCAGCCGTGTTTTTATTTTTATAGAGCACGGCCTTGGCACTCACCATCTCCGTATAGGCAAGCGCAGCGCCCATCTCGCGGCAAAGCATGCGAAAGGGAAGATCCGTAACTCCCGCCATAGGCCCGAGAATCATCGCATTATCCGCAATATCAACCGTCCCAATCCTCATGGTTTTCCTCCGGATTCAAGCATGAGTTGTGCTTGCACACACTCGTATTTGAATCGCCTTTCAATCTTTTTCTCCGGCTTTGCCGAACATGACACGATAGCACAGCTCGAGCTGACCGAACAGCTCCTCATTGTCCTGCTGCATCCGTCCGATTCTTATACCGCTTTCTATCTCATCAAAGAGATAATCGCCGTCATCAGCCTCAACTCTTATCATCAGCTTTCCCTGAGGGGAAAACTCCATGACCAGAACGCCCCCGGCTTCCTCGGTGAATGTCACGCACATGATTTTAAGCTCTTTTTTCACGCGCTCCGGAATCATGTCGAAGCGAGGGTTAAAATAATATTTCTGGCTGTATGAGCTTGCCGCGCAAAGTACATTTTCCTCATTCATCCTGCAATCTCCTGATCATTTCACGGCAACATTGGCCTTGCCGAACAGCTGCCTGAGCTTTTCGAGAAAACCCTCGTCCGCAGTGACATTCCACTTCGGATCCAGTCGTTTTATCTGTCTGCTTGCCGCGAGATATACAACTACGGAATCGCTGCCTTCATTATCCGAAAGAGCCTCATACAGCTTTTTCGAGGCGCTTTGATACTGCTCGATATCCTCAAGCCGTATCCAGACCTCTCTTCCCGAAAGCTTCAGCTCGCGCACTTCCTCTACCAGAAGCTTCCCGTCCGCATCCTCACTTATATCGGCGCGTCCCATGATGAGGACCTTGGCATCCGCATCAAGCATATGATTGTATTTCATATAATCGCCGGGAAATACAACCAGTTCAAGCGTTCCTGTCATGTCTTCAAGCGTGACAAAGGCCATGGTCTTACCTGTTTTTGTGACCTTTACGGTTTTATCCGTGATCATGCCGCCTACGGTATAATGCATTCCGTCCTTTGCAGTGCATTCACCGGTCTCATCATCATGCTCGAAATCAATGGCATGTGCCGAAGTCCCGGCATCCAGTACATCCTGATAGTCCTCAAGCGGATGTCCTGTCAGATAAAAGCCCAGCATATCCTTCTCCGCCGCCAGTCTCTCCTCCTTGGTGAAATCATCCACCTCGGGCAGCTTCATGCGAAACTGTGCCTTGCTTTCATCATCGGCTATGTCAAACAGCGAATACTGACCGCTTAAGGCATCCTTTTTGCTCTTCAGCTTTCTGTCCATCATCTCGGGGGCTATAAGCACCTTCTGGCGTCTGCTTCCGTCAAGAGAATCGAGAGCTCCGGCTTTTATAAAGTTGTCCACCGTACGCTTTGTTATATCGGTTCCGGCCATGCGCTCTATAAAATTTTCGAGCGAATCAAAGAGACCGTTGCACTCACGCTCCGCAACCACACTCTGAGCCAGGCTTCTTCCGACGCCCTTTATGGCCGACAGGCCGAATCGTATGCCGCTCGCATCCGGAGCTACTGAAAATCCGCTGTATCCCTCATTGATATCCGGCGGCAATATTCGTATGCCCATCTGGCGGCATGTAAGCACATATCCGGAGACCTTCCTCGTGACATCCATGACAGATGTCATCAGCGCCGCCATAAATTCCAGCGGATAGTAATACTTCAGATATGCCGTCTGATATGCAACATACGCATAGCAGGCTGCATGCGACTTGTTGAATGCGTATCTGGCAAAGTCTGTCATCTCATCAAAGATATGATTTGCAATATCTTCCGGTATCCCGTTGGCCACGCATCCCGGCACTCCCTCCTCAGGAAAGCCATATACAAAATGTGCGCGCTCCTCATCCATGACATGTGCCTTCTTCTTGCTCATGGCACGGCGCACCAGATCGCTTCTGCCCATGGAATATCCGGCAAGATCACGGACTATCTGCATGACCTGCTCCTGATATACTATGCATCCGTATGTCGGCTTTAATATATGCTCCAGCTGCGGTGTCTCATAAACTATTGACGAGCTGTCATTTTTGCCTTTCAGATATCTCGGTATAAAATCCATAGGCCCCGGACGATACAGCGAGATACCGGCTATGATATCCTCGAGAGATCCCGGCTTCAGCTCCTTCATGAATGACTGCATGCCTGCAGACTCCAGCTGGAATATACCGTCCGTATGACCTGAGCCTATGGAATCAAGAACCGCCTTATCATCATAGTCGATCTTCAGCATATCAAGCTCTGTGCCCAGACGCCTTTTTACCATGGTGCAGGTGTCGTTTATCACCGTCAGAGTCCTGAGCCCGAGAAAGTCCATCTTCAGAAGTCCAAGCTCCTCAAGGGCCGTCATTGTATACTGGGTGGTTATGGAGCCGTCGGCTGCCTTCGAAAGCGGAACATATTCGTCCACATTCTCACGGGCGATAACCACTCCTGCGGCATGCATCGATGTGTGCCGCGGAAGCCCCTCAAGCTTGAGGCTCATATCTATCAGATTTTTGATCTCCGGATCCGTGTCGTATGCGTCTTTAAGCTCTCTGCTGGTTTCAAGCGCCTTAGTGAGCGTCATGCCAAGCTCGCTCGGAACCATCTTGGCTGTCATGTCGCATTTCGAGTAGGGAAGATTTAAAGCTCTTCCGACATCCCGTATGACGCCTCTTGCCTGCAGCGTACCGAAGGTGATGATCTGAGCAACACGATCCTTGCCGTATTTTTCAACAACATAGTCTATAACCTGCTGGCGTTTTTCGTAGCAGAAGTCCACATCGATATCCGGCATGGACACACGCTCCGGATTCAGAAAGCGCTCGAACAGAAGCTGGTACCGTATGGGATCTATGTCGGTGATTCCCATGCAGTACGACACAACGCTTCCCGCCGCCGAGCCTCTTCCCGGTCCCACAGGTATATCATGCGTCTTGGCATAGTTTATGTAGTCCCAGACTATCAGGAAATAATCCACATAGCCCATATTCCGTATGACATCAAGCTCATAGTCCAGGCGCTGCCTCAGCTCCTCGTCCGCATCCGGATATCTTCGCGAAAAGCCCTCAAGGCATATCGTTTTCAGATATGCAAAAGAATCATCATAGCCCTCCGGAATGACATATTTCGGAAGCTTTGTCACACCGAATTCGATAGTGACATTACAACGCATGGCGATCTCGTGAGTTCTTTCTATCGCATCCGGTACATACGAAAAAAGCTCACGCATCTCATCTTCCGGCTTCAGATAGAACTGGTCGCCCTCATATCTCATGCGATCCTTGTCATCTACGGTTTTAGCCGTCTGAATGCACAGCAGGATATCATGTGCCTGTGCATCCTGCTGCCGGACATAATGCACATCGTTCGTCACCACAAGCTCGATTCCTGTTTCCCGGCTCATACGCATGAGGCTTTGGTTGACAAGTCTCTGCCCGGCTATTCCGTGATCCTGAAGCTCAAGAAAGTAATTGCCCTTCCCGAATATCTCCTGAAACTCAAGAGCCGCCTCCTTTGCCTGCTCATACTGATCCCGCAGGATCAGCCGCGGAATCTCTCCCGCCAGACAGGCAGACAGGCAGATAAGTCCGCCGCTGTACTGACGCAGCAGCTCCTTGTCCACACGCGGCCGATAGTAAAATCCTTCCGTGAAGCCCTTTGACACCAGCTTTGTGAGATTGGCATAGCCATCATTGTTCTCGGCAAGCAGTATAAGATGATAATATCGCTCATCATCCATACCCCGGCTGGACTCGCGGTCAAACCTTGAACCGGGAGCCACATATACCTCGCATCCGATTATGGGCTTGATTCCGGCCTCTCTCGCTGCCTTATAGAAATCAATCACACCGTACATGACGCCGTGATCGGTTATCGCCATCGAGTCCATACCCAGCTCAGCGCCTCTGGCGATCATATCCTTTATCCTGCCCGACGCATCCAGCAGTGAATATTCAGTATGCAGATGTAAATGTGTAAATGCCATAGTACCTCACCTGATTAAGAACAGCTCAACTTGCGGATATGCCTGCAGAAACCGGAAAATATTCCTTAACACAGTACACGGCGGACCTTTTCGGGTCCGCCGTGCGGTTTTTGATCATTTACTCGTTGTCAGCATCCGGACCATTTCGTCCATAGCCGCATCCTCATCAGCCCCGTCCGCAGTGATCGTGATCTCATCACCCTCATTGAGAATCAAAGACATCAGTCCCATGATGCTTTTGGCATTGATGTGCTTCGTGCCCGACTGCAGGTATATCTTGCTGGCATACTTGCTTGCGGCCTGCACCATGAGTGCTACAGGAGTAGCATCCTCTGTGGAAGCTACCTTAACTGTTACAATGTTGCTTTTCATTTTCCCTCTCCCTCGGTTTTAGATCGCCGTTTTCCTGTTACGGCCCTGATTATCATCCTTCTGACCGGTCTCTCAGATCCTGTGCATACTGCAAAATCTTCCTTAATCTGTGATTGACACCGCTCTTGCCTATCGCCGGCTTTGCATAACCGCCAAGCTCTGTCAGGCTGGCCTCAGGGTATCTGAGTCTAAGCTGCGCCATCTCCGCCAGCTGCGGAGCAAGCTGCTCAAGCCCGCCGTGATCTCTTATGTAAGCAATGTCCTCCGTCTGCTTTACAGACGCAGAAACCGTCTTATTGAGATTGGCCGTTTCGAAGTTGACTCTCCGATTTACATTGCGGCGCATCTCCTTGAGTATGCGCACATTTTCAATATTCATAAAAGCCTTTGAGGCCTCCATGATTCCCAGCATATCAGCTATCTGATCGCCTTCCTTGAGGTAGACAATCCAACTGCCCCGCCTTGATACAACCTTCGGAGTTATGCCGTCGAAGGTTTCCATGACGGATTTCAAAAAATCAGCCTTCTCCCTTGAATGGCAGTATATTTCAAAATGATAGGATTTTGCCGGATCTGAAATGGTACCGGATATCACAAATGCCTCACGGATAAAAGCTCTTCTGCAGCATCTGCGCTTCAGGATAATACTAGGTATTGTATAGTCTTTTCGAACTAAAGTAAAGTATTTCCTTGCCTCGGCCTGTGCCAGCTCGCAATGCTCCTCCTGCGGGATGATACCGGTGAGTTCAGCCTTAACTGCCTCGGAAAATGTCGCCTTTGTCATATTACTCTCTATATTTCTCCCAGTATTTTGATCTCCGGCTCAAGCCTGACATGAAAGCGCCTGTCAACTTCCTGCGTTACATGATTTATCACAGCCAGGATATCTCTCGCAGTGGCTCTTCCCGTATTAATCACAAATCCCGCATGCTTTTCGGAAACCCTTGCATCTCCGACCGAAAATCCTTTAAGACCCGCGTCGCTGATCAGCTTTCCCGCGTAATATCCCTCCGGCCTTTTAAATGTTGACCCTGCGCTCGGATATTCCAGCGGCTGCTTCGCCTTCCGCTCGGTCGAAAGCTTTCTTGTGATGCTCAATATCTCCTCCGGATCCCCCTTCGTCAGTGAAATCTCCGCTTCGAGAACCATCAGACCGCGCTTGGTGACATTGCTGTGTCTGTAGCTCATATCAAGCTCTTCCGGAGTTTCCTCTATGAGCCTTCCGTCTCCGTCCATAAGCAGCACCCGGCGGAGAATATCCTTCAGCTCATGACCGTAGGCCCCTGCATTCATCACTACCGCTCCGCCCAGATTGCCCGGTATACCCGAGGCGAATTCCATCCCCGAAAGCCCGCGGCTTCTCGCCTCCGCCGCTATAAATGCAAGTGATGCTCCTGCCTTTGCCACTATGGATGTTCCGCTGCATACCATGGCATTCATGCCCTTTCCTATTTCGATCACACAGCCGCGGTAGCCGGCATCGCTCACGAGCAGATTGCTCCCGTTGCCTATGATATAGTACGGAATCCCCCGGCTTTTGCAGTCCAGCACCAGCCTCGTCAGCTCATCGATATCCTCAGGTATATAATATCTGTCAGCGGGACCTCCCACACGAAAGGTTGTATGGGCGCTCATGGGCTCGTTTGTATACTCTTTCATTTGCTTCCCTTTGCAAGATTTGCCTGAACCCTGCGGTACAGCTCCTCTGCGGCATTATATCCCATCTTCTTCTGACGGTGGTTGACTGCGGCTGTCTCGCATATAACTGCCAGGTTTCTTCCCGGCCGTACCGGTACGCCGTGATACACCACCTGAGCTCCCAGATACTCCTTGTAGTTATCGTTCATGCCGAGTCTGTCATACTCCTTGTCCTTGTCCCATTCCTCGAGATGTATCTCAAGGTCGATTTCCTGGGAATCCTTGACAGCCTCAACCCCGTACAGAGCCTTGACATCGATCACGCCTATTCCGCGCATTTCTATAAGATACCGGGTGATATCCGGTGCTGTTCCCACAAGTATGTCCTCATTGATCCGCTTGATCTGCACTACATCATCGGATACAAGACGGTGTCCGCGCTTTACAAGCTCGAGAGCCGCCTCTGACTTTCCTATTCCGCTCTCGCCCGTGATCAGCAGTCCCTCTCCGAATACATCCATCAGCACACCGTGTATGGTGATGGTCGGAGCCAGCTCCTCCTTGAGCCAGAGAGTAACCTCCGCCATGATGTCCGCAGTGAATTTTTCCGAGCCCACACACGGAACCCCGTGCTTTTTGGCCAGCTCTATGAATGTATCGGATGGCTTGTGATTCTTTGCGAATATCAGGCAGGGAGACTTATAGGAGCAAAGCCGGTCTATACGCTCGTCATGAATGCTTTGCTCCAGCGATGCCAGATAGTCGCATTCCGTATTGCCAAGCAGCTGAACCCTTTCATAGTCAAAATGCCCGAAATATCCTGCAAGCTGCAATGACGGCCTGTTCAGAGTCCAAAGTGTGATATTTATGTCATCAAGCGATATCTCCGGAGTGAAGTTTGTGAAGCCGTAATGCTCTATCAGTTTTTTTACCGGAACGAACGGTTGCCCTTTTCCTGCAGTACTCATAATGATGCCTCCGTATGTATTTTGCATTTGCTTCTCTTTACAGCCAAGTGTACCAACGGCGCCGTCTTTTTTCAATCGTGGAAGAAGCTGTATACCGCCTCGGCCGCTGCCCTGTTCATGCCTTCGACCGCCGCCAGAGCCTCTGTATCGGCATCTTTTATAGCTTCGATATTTTTAAAATGCAGCATCAGCGCTTTGCGTCTTGCCGGGCCTATGCCCCTGATGTCATCCAGAACCGAATGAATCTGATCCTTCTGTCTCAGGCTTCTGTGATATTCGATGGCAAATCTGTGCGTCTCATCCTGTATGCGTGTCACCAGCTTAAATGCCTCGCTGTCCTGACTTATCGAAACTTCTTTTTCGTCATAGAACAGTCCTCTCGTTCTGTGCCTGTCATCCTTGACCATGCCGCATACCGGTATGGCTATTCCAAGCTCTTTCAGAACCTTAAGCACGGCATGAACCTGCCCTCTTCCGCCGTCTATCATCAAAAGATCGGGAAGCGTATTGAAACTGATATCATTCTTCCCGCGATCATGAGTGAACCGTCTCGTCAGCACCTCCCGCATAGAACCGTAGTCATCGGGTCCTGTCACCGTCTTTATTCTGAACTTCCGATAATGACTTCGGTTCGGAACACCGTCGGTATATACAACCATGGAGGCTACGGACTCGACTCCGCTTGTATTGGATATGTCGTAGGATTCCATCCTGTGAATATCCGACAGGCCAAGCAGCTCGCTTATCTCCAGAACAGCCCCCACGGTTTTGGCCTGCTCTCTGCGCATCCTGTCTGCATCCTGTGTCAGCACCTGCAGTGCGTTCTTGTATGCCAGCTCTACCATCTGATGCTTTGAGCCTGTCCTGGGTACGACTATATGCACCTGCGTTCCGCGAAGACCGGACAGCCACTGCTCTATGAGGCTGTGATCGGGAATCTCCCTCTCTATCCATATCTCCCGGGGAAGCAGCGGCATATCAGCATAAAACTGCTTTATAAATGCCTCAAGCAGCATCTCCAGGGTATCATCTATCTCCGCTCTGATAAAATGCTTTTCACGGCCGATCATCTTGCCTGATCGTATGAAAAATATCTGGATGACAGCCTCCTTATCGTCTTTGGCCGCCGCAATCACATCATGGTCATCTGCCTTTTCCAAAGTGATCTTCTGCTTCTGAGCCACATGCAGCACCGCATTCATCATATCGCGGTATCCTGCAGCGGCCTCAAAATCAAGAGCCTCGGAGGCCTCCTCCATCCGCGCCTTTATGGTATCAACGGTTGATGAATATTTCCCCTCAAGAAACTCCAGAGCCTTATCTATATTGGCCCGATAGGCCTCCTTTGATATATACCCCTGACACGGTGCGTCACACATATGTATATGATGGTTCAGGCACGGCCGTCCCTTTCCCATATCCTCAGGCAGCCTGCGGTCGCATGTACGGATGCGGTATGTCCCGTGAAGCATGTCTATTGTCTCCCGGACTGCTCCCGCGTTGGAAAACGGGCCGAAATACCTCGCCCGATCCTTTTTTATTCTCCGTGTCAGCATTATACGCGGATAATCCTCGTTGACCGTTACCTTTATATACGGATAGGTTTTGTCGTCCTTGAGCATGGTGTTGTATTTCGGACGATTTTCCTTTATCAGATTGTTCTCAAGCACCAGCGCCTCAAGCTCGGAATCGGTCACTATATACTCAAAGTATGCAATGTGAGAAACCATTCTTGTTATCTTGGGGCTTTTTTTATAGCCATCCTGAAAATACTGATGGACACGGTTTCTCAGATTGACGGCCTTTCCCACATATATGATCTCATCATGCGCATCGTGCATGATATATACTCCCGGCTGCCTCGGGAGCTTCTTCAGTTCTTCCTCTATCACGAAAGCCATCTGCCATACCCCGGTGGATAAACATTGATTGCAACACTTTCAAAGTATAGCACAACATGCTACACTGACGAAGTTAGTTCGGATGTCAAAATACCCGAACCAACGGTTACACGGATTGTTTCGTGCTTCGCACTCCCACAATCCGGTCTCAATTCGGATTCCCGTGGGGCTTTTGCCCCACTTCATCCTCATTGAGAGGCGTGTCATAAACTCTATCTTCCACCGCCATGCCCCTAAAGGGACTAGCTGCGCGTCGCAGCATGTCGTGGGAGATGAGTTTTGACACTGTAACCAAAGTTAGACTGACAGGCACACGGCGAGATGCAGGAGGCATGTATGAATCGCATAGGTTTTGACAATCAGAAGTATCTTTCAACACAATCAGAGCATATACGCGAGCGTATCAGCTCTTTCGGAGATAAGCTTTATCTGGAGTTCGGCGGAAAGCTCTTTGATGATATTCACGCATCAAGAGTTCTTCCCGGATTTGAACCGGATTCAAAGCTGCGCATGCTTCTGAAGATGGCCGACCAGGCCGAGCTTGTCATCGTTATCAACTCCGAGGCCATAGAGCGCAATAAGATCCGTGAGGATCTGGGCATAACCTATGACAGGGATGTGCTGCGCCTGATTCAGGTCTTTCAGGAATACGGGCTTTATGTCGGAAGCGTCGTGATCACAAGGTACAATCACCAGCCTTCTGTCAAATTCTTCCAGCACAAGCTTGAATCCTTCGGAATCAGAGTCTACCGTCACTATACCATCGACGGATATCCCCACGACATATCCAACATCGTCAGCGAAAACGGCTTCGGAAGAAATGAATATGTGGAGACCTCCAGACCTCTGGTTGTCGTGACCGCGCCCGGTCCCGGCTCCGGAAAGATGGCGACCTGCCTTTCACAGCTTTACCATGAGAACAAGCGCGGCATAAAGGCCGGATATGCGAAGTTTGAGACATTTCCCATATGGAATCTTCCCCTCAAGCACCCGGTAAATCTCGCCTATGAGGCGGCAACCGCTGATTTGAATGATGTGAATATGATAGATCCGTTCCATCTCGAGGCCTATGGTGTCACCACCGTCAATTATAATCGTGATGTGGAGATATTTCCGGTGCTCTCAGCCATGTTCGAAGCTATCTACGGTGAATCACCCTACAAATCCCCCACGGATATGGGAGTAAATATGGCCGGCAACTGCATCTGCGACGATGATGTGTGTCAGGAGGCCGGGCGTCAGGAAATCATACGCCGGTATTTTGCGTCTCTGAACAGGCAGGCACGAGGAGAATGCGGACATGACGAGGTGGACAAGATCGAGCTTCTGCTGAAGCAGGCAAGAGTAGAGATCACAGATCGCAAGGTCATCTCTCCCGCGCGGATGGAATCCGAGCTGAAAAAAGGTCCTGCGACAGCCATAGAACTTTCGGACGGAACGATAGTCGTCGGAAAAACCTCGGATCTGATGGGATGCTCGGCAGCCAGCCTTATCAATGCTGTAAAAACTCTGGCCGGAATACCTCACGATGTCAATATCATAGATCCGAGTGTTATCGCTCCCGTACAGAGCCTGAAGACAAAATACCTTGGCGGCAGAAATCCCCGTCTGCATTCGGACGAGATACTTATCGCGCTTTCCATGTGTGCGGCAACCGATGAAAACTGCCGCAGAGCACTCGAGCAGCTTCCCCTGCTGCGCGGCTGTCAGGCTCACTGCACGGTTATGCTGTCCGAAGTTGATATTCGAATATTCCGCAAGCTTGGCATAGAGCTGACTCAGGAGCCTATCACAGAGTAGAGATTTGGCCAGTCCGTTCACATCGAAATACGGCAGGGACTGAACGGATATATATCATGATCGTTTCAGCTCTATCCAGAACTCCACGCCATCTGCTGTGTTGCTGACTCCATAAGGCATATCGTGAGCCTTCATGACCGCTTTTACGATGGAAAGACCTATTCCGGTGCCCCCGTAGCTTCTGGAATGGGACTTGTCCACCTTGTAGAAGCGGTCAAATACTCTCTCCAGATCCTCCTTGGGTATGCAACTTCCGGTATTTATGACGCTGAGGCGTATGCGGTTCTTCGGCGCATCACAGATCTTTACGGTTATGGTTCCGCTTTCATTTACATGATGACATGCATTTGTAAACAGATTTGTAAACACCGATTCAAGCCTCTCTGAATCGCCCTGCACCATCACCTCATCCGGGGTGTCAAGCACAACCTTTGCCTGCTTCTGCTGTGCAAGTATGCGCGAGGCGGTCACAACATCTCTCACAAGCGTCATCAGATCCATGCTTACTATATCCAGCTTCATATTGCCTGACTCAAGCGAGGATATCGTCAGAAGCTGCCTTACCAGAGCATTCATCTTCTCTGCCTCATCCACTATCACATCGGCATATTCCTTGCGGCTTTCATCATCATTGCAGAGCCCGTCCGAGAGCCCCTCGGCATAGCCCTGTATGATCGCTATGGGAGTCTTAAGCTCATGCGATACATTGGCGATAAAATCCTGCTGTATCTTCTCCTGCTCTATTCTGATCTTCAGATCTCTCTCCAGCTGGCTGAAGCGATTGTCGATCCTGTCCGCCATGGCAAATATACACAGGCATCCGGAGGACATGGCTATGATGCCTGTCAGGAACAGAAACTTGTTGGATATTGTGGCGGCAACCTTAAGCGCCTCTATTGGCGATGACATAAGCACCATCGTCTTATTGTCGCTGCAGTATCCGAAGAGCTCTATATATCCTGATCTCTTTCCTGATTCATCCTGACTGACTACTATGCTGTACTGATTTGTATCCTTTATGACCGTAAGCTTCTGCGTCTCTTCTTCATCTGAAAAAAGCCTGTCCCAGAGTCGCTTGAACAGATACTCTCCGTCTCTTTGCGAGGACGCAATGATCTTGTTCTTATAGGAGTCGTACAGCATGATCGACATATTGTATTTGTCGGAGAACTGTGTCACCAGTTCGGACGGATCCTCTCCCGCCGTAAGTGCGTTGTCCAGCTCGGAAAACATCCTCCCCATGCTTCCGGATCTCTCCGATGTGTAGTACGATATCAGCCCGAAGGTGTTAAGTGCCCAGGTCATAAACAGGATGAGTGCGATAACCACGGCAAATATGGCCGTAAATTTCAGTCTTATGGATTTTTTCAATTTACCATCGCCTCCAGCACCTCAAGAGAATTCATCTTTCTGTCGAGAACTCGTTTCATCATCAGATCAATGTTCTGCGCCAGCTCCTCATAGACCTCATCCGTGACAATGAAGCTGTAGAGCTTTCGAAGCGGCGTACGGATGATATAATCCCACGCATACAGACACGCCTCACTAGCCGTGCCGCGCGGTCTGGAGTCATACTCTCCGTTTATGACCATCATCCTCAGCTCATATATGCGTCTTACCAGTCTGTGCGGTATGGATTGTCCGGTCAATGCCTTCAGCGACAGATACAGCAGCGTCATCATCTGCGGCTCATTGTCATATTCTCTTGCATAGTAATCCGCCAGCTCCAGAAAATATGTCCCGTAGCAGGCCGTCTCAACATCCGTCAGCAGTCCTGCGAAGAAATTGTCCACCGATGCAGTCTGCAAAGTATAGGAATCACGCCCCTCGAAGAGCTTGAATGTGCCTGAAGCAAAGACACTTGTCGCACCCATCAACGGACTTCCCTGCCTTCTGGCGCCTCTGGCAAACGCCGATATCTTTCCCATTGTATTGGTCAGAAGCGTTATACGCCTGTCATATTCGCCTATGGGGATACATTTGATTATGATTCCGTATACCTCGATGACTCCGTTCATCTGCTCAGCTCATCTCACAGCTTATTCTTATCATATCCGAAGTTTTTCATCTGAATATCACTGTCGCGCCAGTTATCTCTTACCTTTACCCACAGCTTCAGATTGACCTGCATTCCTGTCAGCTCCTCTATATCCCGCCGAGCAGAGGTTCCTATACGCTTGAGCATCAGGCCGCCCTTTCCTATGATTATGGCCTTGTGCGACTCTCTCTCACAAACCACGGTGACCTCCACATCCATCAGGCTTGCGTTGCGCTCAGTCATCCGATCGACCACTACGGCTATTCCGTGCGGGATCTCATCGGAAAGCATGCGAAGCGCCTTTTCTCTGATGATCTCAGCGGCTATCTGACGCATCGGCTGATCGGTGACTGTATCCTCATCAAAGTACATCGGGCCGGCCGGAAGATATCTGAATATGACATTCAGCAGCTCATCCGTATTTTTCGCTTTAAGCGCGGATATGGGGACTATCTCATCGGCCTTTACAAGCCTCTGATACTTTTCAATGATCGGAAGCACCTCTTCCTTTCGCCCCAGCATGTCTGTTTTATTTATAGCAAGAATCAATGGTTTTTTTGTGTCCTTCAGTGAAGCCGCGATCTCCTTGTCAGACTCACCGATATAATCACTTGCCTCTACAAGCCATATGACCACATCCGCGTCTGCCAGTGTATGCCTGGCGACATTTATCATGTACTGTCCCAGCTTGTTTTTCGATTTTCTTATCATGCCCGGTGTGTCAAGAAATATGATCTGTCCTCGCTCATCGGTATATACAGTCTGTATCCGGTTGCGCGTTGTCTGAGGCTTATCGGATGTGATCGCAATCTTCTGGCCGATCAGCTCATTCATCAATGTTGACTTTCCTACATTGGGCCGTCCTATGATAACAGCGGTTCCGCTTTTTTGTGCTTTGCCATTTTCTATATCTTTGTTTTGATTATCCGGCATATGGATTTTCTCCGTATCTGTGTCATATCAGAATATATTCTGAATGCTTATGTAAAGAGGGCATCGGAATGATCCCAGCGTTCTTCGGTCTCCTCTACAGCTGCCGCACCTGCGATAGCGCACAAAGCCCCGTCAGACAATACTGCTTCTATAAGCGGGGAAAGCGCGCGGATCGCCTCGGGAGTACATCCGAGCACCTCGTCGCGTTGCTTTTGCAGATCCTCATCGGTCTGTCCGGTGATATATGCCGCCAGATCAGCCGATCCCCTCATATAGGGCGTCATGGGTGCGTCCAGAACGCCTATTGCACCTATCACAGCCTTTGTCATCTCACGCTCGTCCGCGTCATACTCCCGGGCATAACGCACTATCCCCTCATAGACATCATTTGTCTCGAGCAGCTTCGGATCCCTGTAGGATGTAAATCCGGAGTTGCCGTTAGGGGAAAATGCAGCCGAGCATCCGTAGGCACCGCCCAGAACTCTTATATGATTCCACAGATAGTCGTAGTTGAGCAGAACCCTGAGAACCAGCAATGCACCGTTGTAATCCAGACCGTGCTTTTTGAAATTTCCGAATCTTGCGACATAGTTCACCATGGACGGGGTCTTCCATGCCTCTCTGCGTGCCCGTGCAGTGAAAACAGCCTCATCCGGATCTACTGCGGATCTTTCCATGGTTCGTACATATGCAGCCTCATCATCCTCGCTGCGTACCGGATTCATCGTGTCTCCAAGACGCTCTATTGTGCCTCGCGCCTCTTCATAGCCGGCTTCATCTCCGATAACCGATATCATCAGATTGCCCCGTCTGAATATATGAGCCGCCAGACATTGAAGCTTTTCGCAGAGGTCATCCGCCAGATTGTCAAAGTCAGAATCAAGCTTCTCCAGAAATCTGTAAAATCTGATTCCGCGCGTGCTGTCCAGAAAATACTGCTCTCTGGATATAAAGGAGCCGGCCCGGTTCATTGCGCTTACATGTCCCGATGCCACGATAGTTTCCTTGTTTACCGATCTGGCCTCAGCTATGATTTCGCGCAGCCTCTCCTTGTCGTCAAGTCTGCTTTCAAAGAGAATCTCTCTGAGCAGCTCTACAGTCACCCCGACCTTTTTGCTCAAAGATTTTGTCTTTGTCTGAAATGTATAAACCGTTCTGTCCTCGCTGTCCATGGCGCTGTACGCATCCACGCCAAAGCCGAGCCCGCCGCAGTTCAGATCGATGAGCGTATTCAGCTGCGCATATGTATGCTCTCTGGTATCTATATATCCGAATATACTGGTCAGCAGTCGGACATACGGAAGATCGCGGTCATCTATATCTCCTATATCATATATGAATCTGAGATATACGATTCCTGATGTGTCGATATCGGAAAAATGCACATCCGTGCCGCCGATATTGCGCAGCTCTCCGCCTATATGTCTGGCGCTTTGCTTCAGATCAGCCACGGAAAGCATGGGAAGCTTCAGCAGATCCCCCTGAGACGACGGCTCGCTCTGGTATCTCTTCAGCTCTCCGGTCATCTTCCTTACAGCCTCCAGCTCCTTCGGAGTCATATTTTCCTGAATGCTCCTCAGTTTGCTGCGCAGCTTTTTTTCATGCTCCTTGTCCAGACCCCTTACCGGCTTCAGAACAACCACGGCGCTGTGAGTATTGCCGAGCAGACCGTCCTTTATGAGGCTCTCGTAATATCCGGTATCCACACGGCGCTTCATCTCCTCGATGACATCCTCATACCTGATATGCATCACGGGATCCGCATCATACAGCCAGCTGTCAAATGACTGCAGTCCGTATGCCAGTCCGGCCGGAAGAGTGCCGTAGTCAGCCTCTCTTGCCCGAAACTCCATCACATTGATAGAGGCTCTGATAGCATCATGATCAAGACCCTTCTCAGCGGTCTCAAGAAGCGTATCTCGAATGATTTTTTCAAATTCATCTCTTTTATCAATCGATGTATTGCGCGCACGAACAGAGAAATAGGGAAGAGCTATCCCCTCACAGTATCCTCCGTATATATCATCGCCGATGCCGGCCTTTATAAGAGCCTCCTTAAGCACTGCGCCGGGATTGCCCAGAAGCACATCGTCCAGGACATGATAGGCATTATACGCCAGCGGATCCAGCTCTCCTCCCACGGCTGCCTGCCATGTAAGTATCGCTCTGTCCGCCTCATCTTCATCGTCTGATACAGGATATTCCTGCTGTGCATATACGGTTTTATCCTGATGCACGGGCATCGTTATGTGTGAATCAGGCTCCCGGTATTCATAGTGCGACAGGTACTCCTCATCTATATATGTCAGAAGCCTCTCCATATCGCAGTTGCCGTAGATGTAAATGTAGGAATTGGACGGATGATAATATCTCTCATGAAAATGCAGAAATTCCTCATAGCTCAGATCCGGGATATGATCCGGATGTCCGCCTGACTCCAGACCGTAGGGATGATCCGGGAACAGTGCTGCATTTACAGCCCCCTCCAGCACGCCGTCAGCGCTTGAATAAACGCCCTTCATCTCATTGTAGACGACTCCGTTATAAAAAAGCTCTCCGCTGTCATCTGTCTCATAATGCCAGCCCTCCTGACGGAATATCTTTTCCTCGTCATATATGCGGGGATTGAATACAGCGTCAAGATATACATCTGTCAGGTTGAAGAAATCCTTATCATTGCAGCTCGCCACCGGATATACGGTCTTGTCCGGATATGTCATGGCATTAAGAAAGGTATTGAGCGATCCCTTCGCAAGCTCTATAAAGGGATCCTTGCAGGGATACTTCCTTGAGCCGCACAAAACACTGTGTTCAAGTATATGCGCCACACCGGTGCTGTCAGCCGGAGGCGTCCTGAAGCCTATGCAGAATACCTTGTTTTCGTCCTGATTCGGCAGCAGAAATATCCTGGCTCTTGTTTTGTCATGAACCAGCTGTATCCCCTCGCAGTTCAGCTCTCTGATGTATTCTCTTTTTATCTGTGTATAGTTTTTCATCATTGTCCTCCAGATTCAAGCACGAGCGGTGCTTGCACACGCTCGTATTTGAATCGCCAATCAAGTTTGAAAGTTTACTTTCAAACTTCCTCGCCTTTCATCCGGAGCAGATCACCTGCCTCGGCACCGGCTCCTGCGTCTACATGCAGACTTTGCTTTGAGTGCGGACAGCTTTCCATCTCGGCACCGTCATCATCCTGTATGGATCTTACATTCGTGATGATATTGGAGCCGTCCTTTTTCATGATTTCGATTTCATCGCCAACGCTGAATTTGTTCTTCTGAATCAGATGAATGCGTCCGGCCTCATCCACCTCGTCCGCAGTTCCCAGATAGATGTAGTTCTTCACATATGTGTTGCTGTCGTATATCTGCCCGTCGGATCCCGGCTTTCCGAAGAAGAATCCTGTGGTAAACGGCCTGTAGGTGCATTTGCCGATCTCTGTCTTGTACAGTTCCAGATGGTCGCGGTATTTCTGGGGATCCTCGCGGTAGTCATCCAGCGCCATCCTGTATGTACGGGCCACGGTCGCCACATACAGAGCGGTTTTCATCCGTCCTTCTACCTTGAGGCTGTCTATTCCTGCCTCGATCATCTCCGGTATATGCTCTATCATGCACAGATCTCTGGAGTTAAATATATATGTTCCGCGTTCATTCTCATAAACAGGCATATACTCTCCCGGGCGGGTTTCCTCAACGACGCTGTATCTCCATCTGCACGGATGTGTGCATTCGCCCCGGTTTGCATCCCTTCCGGCGAGAAAATTACTCAGCAGACAGCGTCCGGAATAGGAGATGCACATAGCACCGTGCACAAAAGCCTCAATCTCCATATCATCAGGTATGTTCTGCCTGATTTGTGAGATCTCGGCCAGCGACAGCTCTCTTCCGGCCACAACTCTGCTTGCTCCCAGCTCCCGCCAGAAATTGTATGTACCGTAATTGACATTGTTGGCCTGCGTGCTGATATGAATCGCGACATGCGGGGCATATTTTTTTGCCAGCACGAAAAGTCCCGGATCTGAGATCAGCAGAGCATCGGGTCTGATTTTTTCCATCTCCTTAAAATAGTCCGGAGCGTCATCCAGATCCCCGTTATGTGCCAGAATATTGGCTGTGATATATACCTTCCTGTCTATGCTGTGTGCATAGGCCACGCTTTCCTCTATGTCATGCATGGAAAAATTGTGTGCCTTTGCGCGAAGACCGAATGCAAAACCGCCCATGTATACGGCATCAGCACCGTAATCAAATGCTGTTTTCAGTACATCCGGCCCGCCTGCCGGTATAAGCAGCTCTATATCTCTCATGCTAATCCCCGTCCTTATGATTTTTATGATATACCGATATTGATACTCCGTCCCCGCTCGCAAGCACGCAGGTTGTAAGCCTGGGATCATGGGTTACGGCATACAGGAACTCTCTCATCCGCTGATGCGCTGTTCTCTCTCTTCTGTCTATTGCATATCTTGAGCAGGCCACGGTTCCGTCCAGAAGCACATTGTCTGCCATGAGCATTCCTCCGTCGTCAAGAAGCTCAAGTATCATCGCAAGCCATTTGATATACTGCGCCTTGGCCGCATCCAGAAATACAAAATCAAACTTTCTTCCTTCCGCCGCTGCCTTTGGAAGATAATCATCAGCATTGACATGAAGTGCACTGATGTTCACATGAGATTGACATGAATCCTCATGCCCTGCAGCTTCCTCGTATCTTCTGATATTTGCCAGAGCCTCTCTGTAATCCCGTTCGCCTATCTCAAGGGTTACTATATCGGAATCCGGAAGGGTCTGAGCCATCACCAGTGCCGAATATCCGACCGCGGTTCCTATCTCAAGTATCCGTGCCGGTCTTCGAGCAGCCAGCATGGTCTTTAAAAGCTCCTCCGAGTTTCTTCTGATGATCGGTATGTCATCCTCCTCGGCACGGATCCGTATATCCTCCAGAACAGCAGAATTACCCGGACACAGGCTGTCCAGGTAATCCTCTATAGAGCTGTCCGTGATCCTGCGCTGATCGCGGTTTTTCACGGTCTTTTTCATGAAGCTCCTCCTTCGGAGCCGCCTCCCGTGCTGCTGTCCGATTCCGAACCCGTATCTATGAGCTCAAGCATCTCTCTGGGAGTCATCGATGTGTTCAGCGTATATGTTCCGGGATTGATATCATACTGAAAGAACCAGCACTGAACATAAAACGATGCCTCGTTTTTTATAAGCCCCAGACTCTCCAGCTGCTTTGCCGTATCCATCGCATCGGCATCCTTCGGTATCCTGACACTGACATCTCTTCCCGGCGCCTCGTCAACGCTGCTCACATAAAATATCTCATGCCCGAAATTATATGAGATCTCACTTCCCTTTATGATCACAACGGCGAGCAGTGAGTAGACGATCACCCTCACCGCTATAGCTATAGCGGTGGTGACCAGCCTATTGATGCCATTTTGTCCCTGTCGACCCATCTGCTGCCTCCGATGGTGAATTTAGTTCACCGTCATAACAACCGGCACTATGACCGGATTCTTTTTCATCTCTCTCCAGACAAGATTGCTCACACCTTCTCTGATCTGGCTTTGCATCCGCTTCAGATCCGTGACCTGTCTGCTTTCTATGGTGTTCATGGATGACTGCACGGTATTGTGAAGCCTCTTCAGAAAATCCTCCGAGTCCTTGTCATGTACCAGACCCCTCGTGATTATATCCGCAGGACCGGCAAACATGCCCGCTGCCTCATCCCAGCAGACCGCAACTATGATGACGCCGTTCTGTGAAAGAGACTGGCGATCCTTGATCAATGTATCACCCATGTCACTTACGCCAAGCCCCTCTACCAGCATGGCTCCTGCCGTTACATGATCAACTATCTTAAAGGAGTCGGCAGTAAGCTCCGCAACATCACCATTGTCCGCGAGGATGACATTCTTCTCGGCAAGCCCCATGCTTATCGCAATTTCCTTCTGGGCATCCAGATGACGGTATTCACCGTGCACCGGAAGCGCATACTCCGGCTTGATGAGAGAATAGATCAGCCGGATATCCTGCTCGCACGCATGTCCGGACACATGAGTCTCGGAAAGTATAACCTCCGCGCCCTTTGCCGTAAGCTCATTCACTATTCTTGAGATGGCCTTCTCATTGCCCGGTATCGGACTGGAGCTGAGTATGATGATGTCATTCTCCGTGATGGTTACTCTCTTATGAGTGGATGCTGCCATACGGGACAATGCGGCCATGCTTTCTCCCTGACTTCCCGTGGTGATGATGACCGTCTGCTCCGGCTTGTATTTTTTCAAAAGATCTCCGTCTATCAGCGTTCCTTCCGGAATCCTGATATATCCGAGCTCATCGGCGGTATTTATCAGATTCACCATGGAGCGGCCTTCGATCACTACCTTGCGGTTGTATTTGTAGGCCGTATCTATGATCTGCTGTACTCTGTCTCCGTTTGAGGCAAATGTCGAAACAATGATTCTGTTTGACGGATGCTCCTGAAATATCTGATCAAAACGCTTGCCTATGGTTTTTTCGGAAAGCGTGGTTCCGGCCTTTATGGCATTGGTGGAATCACACATCAGAAGTCTGCAGCCTTCATGCCCTATCTGAGCTATCCTGTACAAATCTATCGGATCACCGAATACAGGTGTATAGTCAACCTTGAAATCTCCTGTCATAAATACCATTCCGGCAGGCGTATCGATGGCAAGAGCCGCAGCATCCTGTATGGAATGATTTGTACGGACATACTCAACTGTTATATCGCCGAAATCAAGTACCTGACCATAGGTAACTATATTTAAGGAGCTTCCCTCCAGAAGTCTGGCCTCCTCAAGCTTGTGCTTTATCAATGCGATCGTCAGCCTTGTGGCATATACCGGAACATTGAGATTTTTGAGCACATGAGGCAGTCCGCCTATATGATCCTCATGTCCGTGTGTGATCACGAAACCCTTGATCTTGGATTCATGCTCCTTGAGATAATCCGTGTTCGGAATCAGAAGGTCTACGCCCGGGAGCGTCTCATCAGGAAATCCTGATCCGCAGTCGACTATGATGATCGTATCATCAGTCTCAAATGCAGTCATGTTCATGCCGATCTGCTCCAGACCTCCGAGCGGGATGATCCTTACCGAGCCTGATGCGGCGCTGCGTCTTTGCGGCCTTGCCTTCCTTTTAGCCGGCATTTGCGGTGATGCTGCCTTTATGCTGCTCCCTGCATCGCCTTTCGGCTGTACGGCGCTGCCTTTTGTCTGCTTTTTTCCCTGATTCTGTCTGCTGCTCTTCGTCTGCTTTGCATTTGACGACTCGGCACTGCGCTGATTTATGCCTTGCTTTGTGCTTTGCTTTGCGCCTGGCTTTGTGCTTTGCTTTACGCCTTGCTTTGCGCTTTGCTTTGTGCCTTGCTCCTGTCTTTCACGCTTGCCCTTCTCCGCGCCGGCATTCTGCAGCTTTGTCCGATCCTTCTGCTGTGTCTTTTGTGAGCCTGCGGCCTTTACATTTTCAGCCCCGGACTGCTTCTTTTTCTGTGCGCTGCCTGATTTGTCTTTTTCATTCTTTGCAGCCTTAACAGACTCGCCAGAGGACTTCTTGCCCTTTGCCGAAAGTCTTGACTGCATCCCGAGAGCCTTTATGGCCTGTAAGGGATTTGCATTACTACTCAAATTTTAACCTCCTGATTGCTTTTGAGCCGGAGATCTCCCGGGACAGTGGGTATCCCGAAAGAGCCATCACCTCATCAGCGTGGTCTCCGAATCATCCATTAACTCTGTAAATATCTTAAACATATAATCAAGCTCATCATCATTCTCTACGAATTGATATAAAGCTTCATCTGTATCATCACCGGAGATGTCCTTAAGTATGTAACATTCTCCGTCCTCGTCATCCCCGGCATCAGTTGCCAGGATATAGTCCATACCGTTGATTCTCGTCTGCTCAAGCACATAAAGCTCTATAGTCCCGCCCTCATCATCGGCCATGACTATCCTGCTTTCTTCCGGCATCTGATTTACATGTCTGTCATCATTCATGTGTCTCTCCCGAGTTCATATAATCCTGTAAAATGATGGATGCCGCTATGGCATCTATGTGCTTTTTACGCTCCCGTCGGTCTATGCCCATCTCATCAAGCAGCTCATCTGCCGCGATCGTCGTAAGACGTTCATCCCACAGAATCGTCTTTACCTTGGTTCTGCGTTCTATCATCTCGGCAAACTCCCGGCTCTTTTTTGCGCGCTCACCTTCGGTGCCGTCCATGTTGAGCGGCAGGCCGACTATGATCAGCTCTATCGAATGCTCAGAGACCAGCTCTGTTATCCTGCTGCAGGTTTTCCTGAGATGATTCTCCTGCTTTCTCGTTATAGTTTCCGACGGCTGGGCAGTGAGCCCCAGCCGGTCAGTCATGGCGACCCCTACTGTCACAGATCCGAAATCAAGTGCCATTATGCGCATGTGAATCTCCGTCTTATACACACCTTGAAACGGGTGCCACGCGCCTCCGCGCTTAAATATGGCACCCGTCGCTTGATATCTTCAGATTCAGGCATCTGCTCGGTCTTTACTTCAGATTATTGTTGATATAGTTGCTGAGCAGCTCCTCGAGTATCTCATCACGCTCCACCTGTGTGATCAGGCTTCTGGCGTTTTTGTGACTCGTTATATAGGTCGGATCCCCCGACATGACATAGCCGACGATCTGATTCACAGGATTGTAGCCCTTTTCCGACAATGCTTCGTAAACCTGTTTTAAAACCTCATTCACAGGCAATTTCTTCTCCTGCACCTTACGGAAATATTGTGTATCGCCAGAATATGCCATTGCTGCCGTCCTTCCTTCTTTTCTGAAAATAAATCTAAGCAGAATTTTATATTAAATATCCTGCAAGAGCAATACTTTCAATGCTTACGATGTGTTTACAAACACACATGCCCTATCAGGGTATTGTCGGAAAGCCTGCCCTCTATGTGATAGGTATCTATCCCGAACGGAAAGCGCCCCTCGCACTCCTGTGACGGAATGGCCACCCTTACATATGTATCTGTATGGCCAACGAAAAATCTGCCCGCATCGGTTTCTATCTCCTCCTCTGCCAGCACGTCAACATCCCGTCCCTCGTAATATTCGATAAACTCAAGAGAATTTTTCAGATCAACAGCCTCAAGCTCATCAACCCGTTCCTGCTTCTGCGCCATGGTGAGCTGCTCCGGCATGGATGCGGCTCTCGTCCCTTCTCTTTTCGAATACGGAAATATGTGCATCTGAAACAACTTCATTTCATCCGCAAAGCTCTTTGATTCTTCAAAATCCTCTCTGGTTTCTCCGGGAAAGCCCGCAATGATATCTGTCGTTATCGCCGGATGCGGATAATACTCGCGTATCAGCATCACTTTGTCCCTGAACTCTTCCGCGGTATAATGCCTGTTCATAGCCTTGAGCGTCCTGTTGCAGCCGCTTTGAAGCGACAGATGAAAATGCGGACAGAACTCCTCGACCTCTCTCAGTCCCTCGAGAAAATCCTCCGTGATCACATTCGGCTCCAGAGAGCCGAGTCTGAGACGCTGCAGTCCCGGTGTGCCCGAGATATCCTGAAGCAGCGACAAAAGATCGTCACCGGTATCCTTTCCGTAGCACGGCAGATGTATGCCCGTCAGCACTATCTCTCTGTGACCGCATGATGTAAGACCTCTTATCTCTTCCAGGATATCCTCACGGCTTCTGCTTGTCACCCGTCCGCGCCTGTACGGGATGATGCAATATGAGCAGAACTGATCGCATCCGTCCTCTATCTTGACATCAGCACGGGTTCTGTTCTGCATCTGGGAAACCCTGACCGTCTTCAGGATCTCATTTTTCTGCTTATTATCGACGATATAGTCCGCCCCTAGCTTTGCCCGCTCCTCATCCGACAGTCCCGTAACATAGCAGCCTGCGGCAACTATCTTCGCATTGGGGTTCTGCTTTCTGGCTCTGTGAATCATCTGTCTCGATTTTTTGTCGGCTACGGAGGTCACGGAGCAGGTATTAATCACATAGACATCGGCCGTCTGATCAAAATCCACGATTTCGTAATTCAGCCCGCGATACAGCTCCTTGAGCGCCTCGGTTTCATATATATTTACCTTGCAGCCAAGTGTGTGAAAAGCAACTTTCATATTGACTTTAATTCCTTAAAAATGTACGATTTAAATACAAAATTAACAAAGTCTTCGAGGGAGTTTGAGATGAAAAAAACGATTCATGTATCACTAAATTCAATAGACAAGGTGAAGTCCTTTGTAAACACTCTGATGCGATTTGATGCTGACTTTGTTCTCACATCGGGGCGCTATGTCGTAGATGCCAAATCCATCATGGGCATATTTTCCCTTGATCTTTCCAAACCCATCGAGCTTCAGATAGATACCGCCGACTCCGAGGCAGACACGATACTTGCTGCTCTTAAGCCTTATGTCGCCGAGTAAAGCGATTCAAGCCTGAACATCCGCACCGTATCCTCATGGATACGGTGCTCTTTTATTCGGATTGTGGGAGTGCGAAGCACGAAACAATCCGAGTAACCGGAGGTTCGGGTGCATCTGAACCGACTTTTATGTCCTCAGTTTCT
>CAVIJY010000002.1:0-72304 GCA_963643215.1 Lachnospiraceae bacterium
GGGCTAGAAGGATTCGAACCTTCACAATGACGGAGTCAGAGTCCGTTGCCTTACCGTTTGGCGATAGCCCATCACTCGGTCGCAGCAGCGACATTGGATATGATATAACGACTTTCCATAAAAATCAAGCAGAATTTACAGATAAATGCAGATAAATCAGCCGCAATTTCACGGCGCCGGGATGCGTCCCTCTGGAGCCCGGGCAGCCGGCAAATCAAAGACCTGTAAAGAAGGACGCACCGGACACATCATATGCCGCGGTGCGTCTGTATATGCCTGCTGAAGCTTACTCAACCTTTGTGATAGATGTTATATGCGGATTCGGTCCCTCATACCAGTAAAGGAAGCCCTCCATATCAAGCTCGTCACCGATCTCAAGCGACTGAGCCGCCTTATATACATCCGTATCCTTGGGTGTGATGTAGGATCTTACAAGGAACTGATATATCTCCCCGTTCTCGTCCGATACATTGAAGTACACATCATCGCCCTCAGAGCCTGAGCCGTCCCATTTGTATACGAATGCAGCGTCATTGCCGTCCTTATCCTTGTAGGGCTCTACAGTAAGACCCTTGAAGGAAACCAGCTCGTTCATATGTGCCGCAAGCTCTTCGGTTCCGAGCAGCGCCGTCACATCCTCCGCCTCAGCTATCCAGCTGCCCTCCTGAATCTCAAATGTGGCATCCGTGATCTCGATCTCTCCCGACCACTCGGACTTATATCCTGTCACCTTGAGCTTTGTTCCCGGAACCAGCTTTTCAGCATCCTCCTCGGAGCATTCCATATCATAGATGAATGTAGCTCCCGCAGGACTCTGACCATAGACAGTGACCTTGCCCTGCCACCAGGATGTATGAGTCTGGACATATGTCACGACAGTTACCTCCGAGTCAACCTCCGCCGCCATATACTCCTCATGACTCATGACGCCCTCTTCAAGCGCCTCGGTTGTCTCGGCCTGTGTTGCCGCCTCTGTCGTCTCGGCCACAGTTGTCTGCTCCTGAGTCTCTGCCTGTGTCGTCTCCTGCGCCGTCTCGGCGGCAGTTGTCTGGGTTGTTGCGGAGCTTCCCGATCCGCATGCCGTAAGACTCACGAGCATGCCTGCGGCAAGCATCATTGCCAGTATCTTTTTCATAATAAATATCTCCTCCTGTTCTCGTCTGTCAACGATCATCTGTGATTATTCTACCTTATTTTTCCTGTACTTCAAGCCCTTGTGCATTGTAAATGCGGCGATGCACGCCCATACTGCGCCAAGTCCGCCCAGCAGAGCCCTTGCTCCGGCGGGCAGCGGTCCCAGGTCTCTTTCTCCTGCTCCCGCATCCGTCACGGTCTGATCCAGCCTGTACAGAGATGTCATATCAGCATACAGGTTCTCTATATAGGCATCGTCTACCGTCTTTTTGCGCCGCACCGACTTGACCACATCCTCTATCATCTCTCCGGCGGCCTGACGAAGCGACGCGGATCCGTTGAATACCGGAGTTACAAATGTATCCTGAGTATGATCTATCAGCAGCTGTGTCGCCTTTATCTTGACATCATAGTGCTGCGAGTCGTCCTCTCCGCTGCGGCTCAGATAGTCCTGATATTCATCCGACTCCCGTGCGCATACAGTCACGGGCACATAGCCCTCCGTCTGCGCATATGCAGTCTGCACGCCGTCAGAGAGCAGATATTGTACGAACAGCCATGCGGCGAGCACCTCCTGCGGATCCCTTTTATTGAATATACATATCGACGGTCCCTGAGATATCATCTTCGGATCAGACGGGTCAAGCTGCGGCACTGTCATTACTTCCGTTCTGAATTCTACCTTTTTTTCCTCCGCAATATCCGAAAGCGGCGCATTGCTGCCCATCCATGTCGAGCCTGCGGATGAGTCAACGGCAAATATGCATTGTCCGGCATTCAGAAAATTCGCCGGATAGCCTGATATGGCAAATGTTGAAAATGCTCTGGATGCCGCATGCTCCCTGACCTCCCGGAGCACCTGCGTTGTCTCATCCGAAAAGATCAGCACATTTCCCTCATCATCGGAATACGGCGCACCCATCTGTCTGAGTATGGTTATCATCATATTGTCAGTTGACTTATAGATGAACGGTATGAGAACCTTCTGGCCGTTCAGGACAAATGTTCCGTCGTCGGCTTTTGCCATGGCGGCCTCAGATACCTCCCATACATAATCCCATGTCAGCACATCCGGAAGCGTATATCCGAGCCTTTCAACCAGATCACGGTTTACATAGCATATCTCGGTGGAGCGCACAAAAGGAACCGCATAGTAATGCCCGGAGAAGTAGCACTCGCTCATATACTCCTCTATCATATCCTCCCGCTCCGGCCCCTTATAGGCGAGCTCACTTCCGCCGAAGCCGTATCGTTCATCCGACATTAGCTCATCCAACTGGGCGACCGTGCCCTCGCCTGTCAGATATGTGGCTATATGGTCAGGATATGTGATGCAGACATTGGGCGTGGTATCCGTTGATATATTCGTGATCACATCATTGTATATCCTCGAATAGTCAGTATACATCTTGGTATTGATCCTGATATTCGGATAGAGTGCCTCAAAGTCCCGGACCGCCTTCTCATATGCCAGCGTCTGATTCTTATTTGTCTCGTTTTTCGCCCAGAATGTGATCTCATAGCTTCGTGAAGTATCAAAGCTGTCCGGCATCACAAACTCCTTAGCCGCCTGCTCTCCGTGACAGCCTGTCATGAGCAGCACGCAGATGCAGAGCCATGCCGGACTCAAAAGGCGCAGCCATGCGCCCCGTGAAGCCGCAGCTGCCTTCATCCCTTTGTTCCTCCTCTCGATACACCCTCCATGATACGCTTTCTGAATATCAGAAACAGCACTATGATCGGCACGGATATCATCACGACGGCCGCCATCATGGCAGGGACATTTTCCCGGCCGAAGCCGTTTTCGCGGATCTGCTGTATACCGTTTGAAACAAGAAAACGGCTTTGATCATCCGTGATAAGTCTCGGCCATGCATACGAGTTCCAGCACTCGATCACCTTAAGGATCGTGACGGTGACTATGGTCGGTCTTGATATGGGGATCATGATTCTCAGAAGATATCTCAGATCCGAGGCCCCGTCTATCTTTGCAGCCTTGTACAGATTCTCCGGAATCATCTCGAAGTTTTCCTTCAGCAGATAGATATAAAATACCGATGTCACCGACGGAAGTATCAGACCCGAGAATGTGTTGCGCATACCGAGATTTGTTATGGTTACAAAGTTTGTGATGATGACAAGCTCCGACGGAACCATCATCAGGGAAAGCAGTAGCGTAAACAGAACACCCTTTCCTTTAAAATCAAGCCTCGCAAATGCATATGCCGCCAGGACAGATACCACCAGCATAAGCCCGGTTGTCACAGCCGCGTATATGACAGTATTGATCAGATACCGCATGAGCGGAACCTCTGTATATGCCTGTATATAGTTTTCAAGTGTAGGAGACGCCGTAAAAAGCTGAGGTATATATTCTGAATTGTATGCGCCGTAGCTTTTCAGAGATGTAAGTATCATCCAGTAAAAGGGAAACAGCACGATGAACGCCCAGACCGTAAGCAGCGCATATATGACCGCTCGGCGGGCAGCTATGCCCCGGCGTATATTGCGATTTTTCATATCTCCGCTCATACGGACTCCCTTCTGATCATGAGATTTATGCATGTGACCGTCAGCACTATCACAAACAGAATCAGCGCTGCGGCGGATGCATACGACGGATAACCGCCGCTGTTGCCGTAGAGCATGTCATATATATAGCCGACTATAGTATTCATGCCTGCTGCATTAAGATCCGTTCCGAAGAGAGCCACGGCATCGCTGTATGCCTTGAAGGCTCCTATGAATCCGGTGATCACCAGATAAAAGATCATCGGAGATATCATCGGAAGAGTGATCCTGAAAAAGATGGCTGTTGAACCGGCCCCGTCAAGCTTGGCAGCGGCATAGTAGTTTCTGTCCACGGATGCCAGAGCACTGGTAAGTATCAGTATCTTAAATGGCAGCACTACCCATACAGTATAGATGCACAGCATCGTCATCTTCGCCCAGTACGGCCCTGTCACAAAATCAACGGACTGTCCCCCCGCCATATGTATGAGTGCATTGATCATCCCCTCCGAATAGGGTGTGGTTTTGAACAGTATCATGAAGACGAGCCCTACGGCCAGCGTGTTGGTCACATAGGGCAGAAAATATATCGTCTGATAGAGCTCTCTGAGCTTTGAGATCGAGCAAAGCCCGAGCGATATCATAAGCGCAAGACATGTTGATACAGGCACCGTGATGCCTACCAGTATAAACGTGTTTTTCAGAGCCTGAAGAAAGTAAATATCATGCAGGACATAGGAGAAGTTATACCATCCCACTCCGAAATATCTTCCCGACGCAAAGTTATATCCCTCCTCAAGGGAGTATATGATGACATCTATGAGCGGATAAACCATAAAGACCGCAAGAAATATTCCTGCAGGAAGCAGGTATATCAGCGGCCTGATATGCTTGTATACTCCCCGGCGTTGCAAACCGTCTTCTTTCATCTGATGCGCCCCTGTGTCTGTCTGTCAAAAACCAGCAGCTTCTCCGGTCTTACGGTAAACCGGATCCGATCGCCCTGCTTTGCACCCGCAGAAGCTGCCGGTACTATGCTGCGCATGACCGGAGCCTCGCATTCCGCATGACTGCACAGCAGGCTTGTATCTCTCCCCATGACCTCAACCCGCTGCAAAGTACACGAAAGCGGGCCGTCCTTATCAGGGATGAAGCCCTCAGGACGGATACATACATATACATCCTTTTCCTCTGTGCCTGACACGATGCTGCCCACAGCATTATCTCCGATGTATACTCCTGTGCCGCGTATTCTGCCTTTGAATACATTGATCTGCGGTGTTCCAAGAAATCTGGCCACAAAGAGATTAACCGGATCATCATATACATCCTGCGGTCTGCCTATCTGCTGAAGCTTCCCTGCGTTCATCACTATAATGAGATCTGATATGCTCATGGCCTCATCCTGATCATGAGTGACAAACACGGTTGTTATCCCGGTTTCCTTCTGTATCCGGCGTATCTCCTCACGCGTTTGCAGACGGAGTCTTGCATCAAGATTGGACAGCGGCTCGTCCAGCAGCAGCACAGACGGCATCCTTACAAGCGCTCTCGCTATCGCCACCCTCTGCTGCTGACCTCCGGAGAGCTGCGAAGGCTTTCTGTCAAGCTGCTCCTCTATCTGCACCAGCCTGGCGGCCTCCAGCACCTTTTCCTTCATGGCCTCCCTTGAGAGTCTCCTGTCCTTTTTTACATTTTCAAGCGGAAAACGGATATTCTGCTCCACGGTCATATGCGGATAGAGAGCGTAATTCTGGAATACCATGCCCACGCCCCGATGCTCCGGCGGCACATCTGTCATATCGGCATCATCAAACCATATATGTCCGCTTGTCGGGCTTTCCAGTCCGCATATAAGATTCAGGGTTGTGCTTTTGCCGCATCCCGACGGTCCCAGCAGTGCCACCAGCTTCCCGTCCGGAATCTCAAAGTTAAAATCATCCACGGCAGTCACAGGTCTTTGCCCTCTCTGCCTGTCAAATATCTTGGTCAGATTTTCAAGAACAACCTTCATCATTGTCCTCCAGATTCAAGCACAAGCTGTGCTTGCTTCCAAACTTATCTCCTTGCTGCATACCGGTTTATTATATCAAACCGGTGCCGTGATTTCACAAAAATATGTAACTGCTCAGAGCCAAGCAAAATTTCGTAAATCAGACGAGAAATGCGAAGCATTTTGGAGGTTGGCTCTGAACAGTTACAAAAATATCAGCTCATGACACACTTAAAAGACCCGGAGCAGTTTCATGCTGCCCGGGTCGTAGTATAAATGTATGGCACATCTTAAAATGTAACCGAAATCGCGGTTCCCTTGTCGGGAGCACTTTCGATCTCAAGCTTTGCGTGATGATACTGCGCTGCATGCTTGACGATGGAGAGCCCCAGCCCTGTCCCGCCTGACTGCTTTGAGTGGCTCTTGTCAACTCTGAAGAATCGTTCAAATATCTTATCCTGATACTCCGGTGCTACTCCGATGCCTGTGTCCGCCACCCGAAGTCGCACATGCCCTTCATCATCCGACACAGATACTTTCACCTTGCCATCGATCTTATTGTATTTTATGGCATTGTCGCACAGATTGTATACTATCTCATACAGCAGCCGTCTCACACCGTTTACCATACCGTCGTCGCCCTCTATCTCAAATGTGATATTCTTCGCGGCGGCAGCATCCGACAGAGTCGCGCCCACTTCCTCTGCCACAGCCTTAAGCGATACATCCTCTCTGGGCATATCATCACCCTCGTCGAGCTGTGACAGCTTTATGATATCGTCTATCAAGGCTACAAGCCTCTCAGCCTCCTTGCGTATACGCTTTGTGAAGCGCGGCACATCCTCTTCCTTAACTATACCGTTTTCCATAAGCTCGGCAGAGCCTATGATCGACTGCAGCGGCGTTTTGAGCTCGTGGGAGACATTGGCTGTAAACTCCTGACGGTTTTTCTCCGCATTGACCTGATCCGTTATGTCAAAGGCCATCAGCGCCATGCCGTATGTTCCCGCATCGGAATCAATGCGATTCATATCGAATTGATATATAAGCCCGTTTCTAATCTCTCTGAATGACGAATGTCCCTGCGCCTTCGTTTCTTCAAGCGCAATCCTCATGTCCTGTCTGCGGTCTATGGAAAGTATATCCGCTCCGGCCTGCACATCTCCAAGCCCGTAGAGCCTTCTGGCTGCCTGATTCAGCGTGAGCACCCGGCCGGACGCGTCTGTCAGTATAAGAGCCTCTCTCAGATTGTTTGTTATCTTGTCAAATTCCTCCCGCTTTTCCCTGAGCGTCATCATCTGGCTTTTTATCTGCTGCTGCTGTACATGAATACGACGAAGCAGCGGCGATATCTCATCGTATGCATCATTTTCCAGCGGAGCATCCAGATTCAGCTCGTTGAGAGGCTTTACAACATCCTTTGCGACCCGTCTCGACAGCCATGCCGACAGCGCTATGGCAAGAACAGCCAGTATGCAGATAGGACGCGCCATACCCATAACCAGAAGCAGCGCAGTCGCGGTGCTCACCGAGATACGCAGGACGCTTCCGTCCGAGAGCCGTTTTGCCTCATACATGGTCTGCTGCATCAGTGTGATCGACTTTCTGACGCTGCTTCCCTTACCGGTCTCCAGTGCCTCTCTGATCTCTTCGCGATCCGCGTGATTCTCCATAGATGCCGCATCAGCCTGATTGTCATACAGAACTCTCCCGTCCGGCGCAACAAGCGTCAATCTGTAGTCATCAAGTTTCAGCCTTGACAGATAATCCGTGCCCAGCTCCTGCACAGCCTCTGCGGCAAATGTCAGCTCGTCCTGAAGCTGCATTTTCTGAAGCTGCGTAAAGTAAGGATACAGTATGCCGACTATGACGATGAGTCCTGCCAGCAGAACACCCAGGGCAACATTTAGCGTGGATCTGAATATCTTACCTGCCATCAGTCTGCCTCCCATCGATACCCGACATTTCTCACAGTCTCTATGTGAGAGCCGTAATCTCCAAGCTTCTGACGCAATGTCCTGATATGAGCATCCAGCGTTCTGGTGTCTCCCATATAGTCCATATCCCACACCTGCGAGAAAAGCTGCTCCCTTGTATATACCTTGCCCGCATGAGACAGAAACATACGCAGCAGCTCAAATTCCTTATATGTGAGCTGCACCCGCTCTCCGTCTGCCGTGACTGTTCTCTCATCAAGATTGACTATCAGGCCTCCCGCCTTCAGAAGCGTTGATACCTGCATCGGCTGACTTCTGCGAAGGACCGCCCTGACTCTGGACACCATCTCCATCACGCTGAAGGGCTTTACGATATAATCATCCGCCCCCAGATCGAGCCCTTTGATCCTGTCATATTCCTGTCCGCTGGCTGTGGCAAGAATCACCGGGATGGATCTGTAGGCCGCGGACTCCTTCATCCTTGTAAGCAGCTCCATGCCGTTCATTCCCGGAAGCATCACATCAAGAACTATGAGCTCGGGCGTCTCCTTTTTCAGTGCCTCCCAGCATGACAGCCCGTCCTCATAACCCCTTGTCTCAAAGCCCGCGGATTCAAGCGCATACAGCTCTATATCTCTGATCCCGCTGTCATCCTCAACACACCAGATCACAGCTGCACCCCCTCATTTTCCTCGTGAACTCCCGTTACGGCATATATAACCCACTCGGCTATATTGGTTGCGTGATCTCCGATGCGCTCCAGATACTTCGTGATCATAAGTATATCCAGAGCAAATTCTCCGTCCGACGGATTGTTCTTGATGAGCGTGATCAGATTGCTCTTGATTTTGTTGAAATAGTCGTCCACGATATCATCGCGGTTTATCACATCCTGTGCCAGATCCACATCCTTTTTGACAAATGCATCCACGCTTGATGTCACCATCCCCATAGTCTCGTTGACCATCTCGCGCAGAAGCTCAAGATTGTCAGTCGTCCGGCCGTTCAGAAACTCCACTATCTCGGATATATCCTCGGCCTGATCTCCGATCCGCTCCATATCAGTTATCATCTTCAGCGCCGCCGATATCTGACGTAGATCCCTCGCCACAGGCTGCTGATGAAGCAGCAGCTTCATACAGCTGCTTTCTATATCTCTCTCCATCTGATCTATGGCAGGCCCGTTGACGCGCACCTTTCTGGCAAGCTGCGTATCTCCGTCACCGAGTGCCTTGAAGGCCGAGCCTATAGCTTCCTCACACATGGCTCCCATCTCTATGATTTTTCGGTTGAGCTCAAACAGCTCCTCATCAAAACGGTTTCTCATCAGCCAAACCTCCCCGTTATATAATCCTCTGTACGCTTGTCCTTCGGCTGGGAGAATATATCATCGGTCTTTCCGAACTCGACAAGCTCTCCCAGCAGGAAAAATGCTGTATAGTCAGATACACGCACCGCCTGCTGCATATTGTGTGTGACCATAACTATCGTATACCTTTCCTTCAGCTCCATCACCAGCTCCTCGATATGCGATGTCGATATGGGATCCAGCGCCGATGTGGGCTCGTCCATCAGCAGCACCTTCGGCTGCACGGCCAGCGCTCTTGCTATGCACAGACGCTGCTGCTGCCCGCCCGACATCCCCAGAGCATTTTTCTTCAGTCTGTCCTTGACCTCATCCCATATCGCCGCTCCGCGAAGCGCCTGCTCGACTATCTCATCGAGCTGGGTCTTGTTCGTGATGCCGTGTGTGCGCGGTCCGTATGCAATATTATCATATATGCTCATAGGAAACGGGTTCGGCTTCTGAAATACCATTCCGATCTCCTTGCGCAGATTGTTCACATCCACATCCCCGGCAAATATATCATGACCGTCGTAGCATACCTTTCCTGTGATCCTCACTGAGGGTATCAGATCATTCATCCGGTTGAGTGACTTCAGAAATGTCGACTTCCCGCACCCGGACGGGCCGATAAGCGCGGTGATGCACTTCTCGGGTATATCTATATTTATATTCTTAAGCGCCTGATGGTCTCCGTACCACAGGCACATATCCTTTACCGTTATAATTGAATTCATTGGCTTCTCCTTCTCGCAAAATACTCCTGAACCAGCGTCGCCGCAAGGTTGATGATCACCGTAAGTATCATCAGTATCGAAGCTATCGCAAACGCGGCCTCAAACTCACCCTGCTCCTTGGCATATACATAAAGCGCAACCGTCAGCGTGGCTCCCGGTGATGTCAGTCCCTCCGCAAAGCCGTGCACTGTATGCGCAAATCCCGCCGTAAACAGCAATGCGGCCGACTCCCCGAGTATGCGCCCCGCAGCCAGTATGCAGCCCGTGATCACACCGTCCACGCAGTTCGGAAGCACCACGGTGCGTACCACACGCCATTTGCCGGCTCCCAGTCCGAAGGCGCCCTCACGATAGGACTGCGGCACCGTCTTCAGACTTTCCTGAGTGTTTCGCATGATGGTCGGCAGATTCATTATAACCAAAGTCAGCGCTCCTGACAGCAGGCTCGTCCCCATAGTGTTCGAAAAAAGCAGCATTCCTGCAAGACCGTATATGACAGAGGGGATGCCGGACAGCGTTTCTGCCGCATATTCTATAAGTGCTACGATCCTTTGATTGGTCGCATATTCAGTCAGATATATGGCTGCCCCGACTCCAAGGGGAAGCACCATCAAAAGCGTTGCTATCACAATATATACCGTGTTGAGCACATCCGGAAGGATACCGATGCGGTCCGAAAGATAGCTCGGGCTTGTTGACAGCAGCTCCCATGTGACATTGGGAAGTCCTCTTTTCATCACATATATAAGCAGAAACGCCACAAGCGCCGCCGTCAGGCCTACGGATATCAGCATGAAAGCTCTCATCCGCAGCTCATAGCCCTTTCTCTTGCCTGATAATGATTGATTCATCATGTTTTATTCCTTTTCATGCTTTAGAAAGAAGTTCAAAGCAGCATTGATCAGCATATTGAAGATAAACAGGGTCAATGCTATCGAAAACAGCGCCTGTCTGTGCAATCCGCTCGAATATGACATCTCGCTGGATACTGCCGTAGTCAGAAAGCGCACGCTCTGAAACAATGAGTCCGGCATGTTCGAGGCGTTGCCGGCAACCATCATGACCGCCATGGCCTCTCCGACCGCTCTTCCTATGCCGAGCACTACAGCTGCCGCTATACCGCTTTTCGCTGCCGGGACCGATACTCTGAAATATGTCTCGATCGGCGTCGCGCCGAGCGCCAGAGATGCGTCCTCGTATTCCTTCGGTACAGCGTCAAGCGCAGTGACCGACATCTTGATGATGGAGGGCAATATCATGATGGCCAGCACAATGATCGCCGCCAGCAGACCCGCTCCGTCGGGAACTCCAAAGATCTCCCGGATGCCGGGTACCAGAACCATCATGCCGACCAGTCCGTATACCACCGACGGGATACCCGCAAGAACACTGACTGCGGAGAGTATCGCAAATTTTGTCTTCGCCGATGCTATCTTGGAGAGGTATACCGCAGCCATAAAGCCCACCGGAACACCGAGCAGTATGGCTCCGGCTGTTCCGCACACGGTTGTCAGGATAAACGGCAGGATACCGTACTTCGGATCGCCCGATGTAGGTGCCCACTTCCTTCCCAGCAGAAAATCCGCTATTCCTATCTCCTTTATGGCCGGTATACCGGATATCACCAGATATGCCGTGATCAGAACAACACAGCCTACAGTGATCAGTCCGAGTATGAGAAATATCCCATGTATCAATTCTTCAATGAATGTCTTTGTCTTCATATTCAACCCGTATACAGCCAGAGCGGCCTTGTCTGTACCGCCCTGGCTGCGATTCGTCGTCATTATTTTACAGGAACTGCACCGGCTGCCGAGATGATCTCGCCTGCAGCCTCGGATGTCGCATAGTCGAAGAACAGCTGGGCTGCATCCGAGAGCTTTGCATCTGTCTTTGTGACAAGCACGAAGGGACGCTGTACCACATAGCTTCCGTCCTTGATGGTCTCCTCTGAGGGTGTCACTCCGCCCACATTCAGAGCCTTGACCGTATTCTTTACCGATGCAAGCGATGCATATCCTATGGCTGCCGGATTCTGGGATACCGTCGTGATCACATCGCCTGTGGATGTGAGCTCCTGACGATACTTGCACGCATCCTTTGTTCCGGTGATTGTCTCAAAGCCGTCCCTTGTGCCCGAGCCTGCCTCGCGGCCTATAACCACAATTTCTGCATCCTCGCCTCCGAGATCCTTCCAGTTTGTGATCTCCCCTGTATAGATCTTAGCGATGGTATCGACATCGATATCCGAGAGAGCATTATCCGGGTTGACTATGATTGCGATGCCGTCATATGCCAGAACCGTCTCCGTGAGTCCTGCCGACTTCTCATCATCCTTGAGTGCTCTTGACGAGAGACCTATATCGCAGCGTCCCTCCTGTACCGCCTGAATGCCTGAGCCCGATCCGGTCGGATTGTAGCTGAAGCTGATCTTTGTGTCATTCTGGAACGCCTCGCCCAGAGCTCCTATAACCTTTTCCATAGATGTAGAGCCGTCTGTTGATACGCTTCCCGTAACCTGTGCCGCCGCTGCTGCCGCTGTTGTTGCGGTATCCGCTGCAGCTGATGTCTGATCTGCTGTCGATGCGGAGCATCCGGCCAGCATCGAAGAAGCCATAAGTCCTGCCAACAAAACACTGATTGTCTTTTTCATTTTTGTCCTCCAGATTTTTGATAACTCTGTTATCGTTTTTTCTTTTTATCTCCTCGTTACGGTTATCATTCTAGGAGTCGAATGTAAAATCCAAAATGCAGGTTATGTAAAATCCATGTAAAAAAGGCGACCAGCCTTTCCGCTTGATCGCCTTTTATTTGAAAAAATTTATAACCTCATGTATTGCCAGATCCATGGATTTCGGGTCGGAGAATCTGTGATCGGCATTCTCTGCCCGGATCAGCTCTATCACATTGTTTTCCGCGAATGCTTCCGAGACCTCTATAGGTACCATCTCATCCTTCGTCCCGTGTATTATCAGGATATCGTCGGCATAGTCCATATAGTCGTTTTTTGATATGTCGCAGCTTTTAAGCTCCTCTATGAACTCGCGGTCGAGCTTTATGATCCGGTCATGTCCCCGCTTTACGTCTCTTCCTCTTGCCAGCTGATCCCACTCCTCCTGGGTGAAGTCTCTGGTCAGAGACTCGTATATGTTTATGGCCGGGCACCTTAGCGCAATTCTTTTAAATGGATTGCCCCGATCAGCCAGATACTTTAATGTCAGGTAAGCACCCAGGCTTGATGAATAATTATAAAGCGCTCCGGCATGCAATGTGCCTCTCGCGTACTCACAGACAAGCTCTATATATGACATGCAGTCCTCAAGCCTCAGCTTGTTTCTGGCATCAGTTCCGTGGCACGGCCAGTCCGGTGTGATCACAGCATAGCCCTTGTACTGGGAAAGAAGGCGCTCTGCAAACTTTGATACGGCCTTGTTGTCCTTGTTTCCGCCAAAGCCGTAGGTAGCGATGACCGCCGACTGTATGTCCCGAGGATCCTTTGCATAATACAGCTTGCATCGTACGCTGTATCCTCTTTCATTAATATCAGTATATTTTTCATTCATGGCTCTTATACCCGAAAAAATCCGCACAGACAACCGGTACTCCGATGTATGTGCGGATCTTAATGATGTTGCAGTCAGTCTTTATTCGGCATCTGCGAACTTAGCTGAAAGCTCGTCTATGGTTCCTGCCTCCTTAAGCTTGGCGATAGATGCATTGATCTTCTCAAGAAGCTCTGTGTTGCCCTTCTGAACGGCGATAGCATACTCCTCTGAAGCAAATGCCTCATCATCCTCGACGATCTTCAGACCCTCGTTGTTCTTGATATACTGGTTAGCTGTTGCGGAGTCGATGACAACTACATCGCACTTTCCGTTTACCAGCTCGAGAACGGCCTCTGTGCCCTTCTTGAAGGCCTCATACTCATAGCCCATCTCCTGAACAGCTGTCTCACCCGTATAGCCCTGGATGACAGTGATCTTCTTGCCTTCCATATCGGAAGCCTTGGCGATATCGGAATCCTCCTTAACGATCATAACCTGCTTAGCTACATAGTACGGATCTGAGAAATCAACAGCCTCCTTGCGCTCCTCGGTTACAGTCATTCCTGCTACTACAGCATCGATCTGTCCGCCTGTAAGAGCTACAAGCAGGGAATCAAACTCCATGTTGTTGACCTTTACTGTTGCGCCGTTGTCATCTGCGATCAGCTTGAACATCTGCATATCAATGCCTGTGTATCCGTCTACTGACTCAGGATCATCAGCCTCTGCAGGCATCTCGAAGGGAGGGAACTCGGCATTTGTTCCGATGGTCCACACAACAGCTTCAGCAGCCTCTGCTGCGGTTGTCTCTGCTCCTGCAGCTGTTGTTTCTGCCTCGGCTGCAGTTGTCTCTGCCTCGGCAGCTGTTGTCTCTGCTGCTGCGGTTGTCTCCTCTGCCTTTGTCTCCGTTGTTGAAGACGATGAGCTGCAGGCTGTAAGAGCAGATACTGCCATCATTCCTGCAAGCGCCATTGCTGCAAATTTCTTGATACTCTTTTTCATAATTCTTCCTCCATAAAAAAACAAATCTTATATTGCCTCCGGGCTTCTTTGAGACTCGAAGCATCCGGGAATGCACAACCTTCATCGTCCATCGGACTCAATGCATTGTTTTAGCACATTTATCATTTTTGTCAACATGATGCCGCAAAATGTGCCTACAGCACCTTGCTCAGGAACTGCTTTGTGCGGTCGTTCTGCGGATTTGCAAATACAGCCTTGGGATCTCCGCTTTCCGCGACAACTCCGTCGTCTATGAACAGAAGCCTGGTTCCCACCTCTCTGGCAAATCCCATCTCATGAGTCACAACTACCATCGTCATGCCCTGCTCGGCCAGATTTCTCATTACATCAAGAACCTCACCGACCATCTCCGGATCAAGTGCCGATGTCGGCTCATCAAAAAGCATGATCTCCGGATCCATCTCCAGAGCTCTGGCTATAGCCACACGCTGCTTCTGACCTCCCGACAGCGCTGCCGGATAATCGTCAGCCCGATCCCCGAGCCCGACACGCTTTAAAAGCTCCAGACCCTTCTCTCTTGCCTGCTCCGGCGTCATCTTCTTGAGCTTAACCGGTGCAAGCGTGATATTCTCCATGACTGTCAGATGCGGGAACAGATTGAACTGCTGAAACACCATACCCATCTTCTGCCTGATCTGGTTGACATCTACCTTGCTGTCATTTATCTTCACACCGTCAATGATGATATCACCCTCGCTCGGCTCCTCAAGAAGATTCAGGCATCGAAGAAATGTGCTCTTTCCAGAGCCTGACGGGCCGATCACTACGACAACCTCGCCCTTGTCTATGTGCTCGTCGACACCGCACAGAACCTCTTTGTCTCCGAATTTTTTATGAAGATTTTTTACCTGTATCATCGCCATGTCGCCGATCACCTCATCTCCGACTTTCTCAGTTTCTCCTCACACCTTCCCAGAACCAGTGTAAGCAGCTTCACAAGCACAAAGTATATAACCGCGGTTCCGATCAGCGGCATGAACGGCTTGTATGTTGCTGATTTTATGAAGTCGCCTGCCTTCTGGATATCTACAAGCCCTACATATCCTACTATGGCCGTTTCCTTGATCAATGTGATAAACTCATTGCCCATAGCCGGGAATATATTCTTGACCGCCTGCGGAACTACTATATATGTCATGGTCTGGCTCGCGGACAGTCCGAGAGACCTTCCCGCCTCCGTCTGCCCCTTGTCTATGGACATGATGCCCGCACGGATGATCTCCGATACATATGCTCCGGAATTGATGCCGAAGGCGATTGATACGATGATCCATTTCGGCCAGTCGATGGTGGCAAATACTACAAAGTATATGATCATCAGCTGTGTGACCGAGGGTGTGCCTCTTATGACATCCGTATATATCTTGCCAAGTCTGTTGAGAAGCTTGTTCTTCGACAGATTGCAAAGAGCCACCAGAAATCCGATGATCATGCCCAGCACTGCCGCAAATATCGAAACCTTGATAGTGACAGCAAGGCCGTCCACAAACATCAGATATCTATCTTTTTTTATAAAGCATTGATAGAAATCGGCTACTATTTTACTCCACCACTCGCTCACCGTATTACCTCACCGCATTTTTATAAATATGCATTTCTCGCAACTTTCGCCGAATTATGGTTCGGGTGCACCCGAACCTCCGATTACTCGGATTGTTTCGTGCTTCGCACTCCCACAATCCGGTCTCCATTCGGATTCTCGTGGGGCTTTTGCCCCACTTCATCCTCATTGAGAGGCGTGTCATAAACTCTATCTCCCACCGACATGTCCCTAAAGGGACTAGCTGCGCGTCGCAGCATGTCGTGGGAGATGAGTTTTGACACTGTAATCAATTATATCACAACCTGCATAAAAATGCACTATTTTTATTGTATTTATTCAAGTGCGGTATTTTTAGCCTTGTTTATGGCGCTTCTCACTGCCGGAACGCTCAATATTGCAAATGTGATCACTGCCTCGGCTCCTATGTAGATGATGTTGTATACTGCCGAGTACGGCGCTGCTCCCCAGCCCTCCCATGCATATTCACCGAAGAATATCCAGCCTGAAAGAAAAGAGCACAGCCATCTTCCTGCACAGCCTGCAAGATATCCGACCTTCAATCCGTTCCTTGCGTTTGAGAAAAGACCCGCGCACAGCCCCAGCACCGCAAATGCGCCGTAGTCAAGCACAACCTGTACAGGCGTCAGAAAATACGGCTCCATGACGAACTGAAGCAGTCCGTAAGCCGCTCCTGCGCAAAAGCCGGTCACCGGTCCGAAGAAATATCCGGGAAGCGCGCCGAACAGCATGGAGCACAGCGTAAGCGACCCTCCGGTCGGAAAGCTGAACAGCTTGATCATGCTTGTGACCGTGGCCAGCGCAACACACATGGCGCTGTAGACAAGAACCTTAACATTTTTAGACATAAAAAAACCTCCTTCTGATATAGGAGGGGGATACAGGCGCAGAAAGCACGCCTTTCGCGCGCTCTGCAGTATCAATGCTTCCTTCCGCCGGCATTATCCGGTTCAAGTTATAAGGGTCAGCCGCGACACGCACCCGGTATCAAACCTCCGTGCATACGCCGGCCTTCTCAGCATCTGCTCCCCCAGCAATTTGGACACTTACAGTATATACAAAAAGCCTGTTAAAGCAACAGTGATTTCTTTCTTCTGCATCAACAGGTCTTCTACATCAGTGGAGCGAAGAGTCTGAAGAAGACCTGCATCAGCAATTTTCCTCTTCCCAGACGCGTCCCGTAGTCCTGCGTCACCTCGCGGGCCTGAGACATCATATGCTCAAGATCCTTTTTCGTATCCTCCACGGCCCTGCAGTTCATATATACGCAACCGTTTTCAAACTGATGATAAAAGCTGCGATAGTCAAGATTGACGGTGCCGCAGGTGGCTACCAGATCATCTGCCACACACAGCTTGCAATGGGAAAATCCCGGCGACCATTCAAATATCCGCACCCCGTTTCTGACCAGCATGGAATAATACGATCTGGTCGCATTGTATACCAGCTTTTTGTCCGGTATGCCGGGAGTGATTATCCGAACATCCACGCCGCGCTTGGCCGCTATGCTTAGCTCGTGCGCCATCTCATCCGTGATGATAAGATACGGCGTTGCAAACCAGCAGTATTCCGTGGCCTTGTCTATGACCGTTATATAAACCTCCTCTCCCACATGCTCATGTCCGAGAGGGCTGTCCGCATACGGCTGCACAAATGCATCCTCTTGTGCCTGATGCTCTGTCTGCGGCATGAATCTGTCAAAATCCGCCTCATGATCCACCTGATCCTTCTGATAGCGGCTCTTTACTGCATTCCAGTTTTCCAGAAATGTGGCCGTCATGCTGCGAACCGCCTGCCCGGTTATCCTTATACCGGCATCCTTCCATTCTCCGTACGGCTGAGTGATATTAAAATACTCGTTGGCCAGATTATAGCCTCCGGTAAATCCTGTCACGCCGTCTATGACGCATATCTTGCGGTGATCGCGATTGTTAAGAAATATATTCAGGCCGGGAAGAAAAGGATTGAAAAACCTGCATTTTATCCCCTTTGATGTCAGCCGACGCCTGAATTCTCTGTTGTTCACAAAAAATATGGAGCCGATGTCGTCATAGAATACGCGCACCTCCACTCCCGCGGCTGCACGCTCGGCGAGCAGCTCCTCTATCTCATGCCAGGTCTCCTTGTCCTCTATTGCATAATATTCCATGAATATAAATGACTCTGCCCTGCTGATAGCCTCCTTTTGCGCCTTCAGACACTCGGATGCCGATGAGAAGTATTTGATATCTGTATTCTGATAAACCGGATATCCGGCAGTGTTTTCGATATAGTGTGCAATGTTGTGCAAATGCCGGCTGAGGCCTCTGAGTCTGACCGACGCGGCATCGGTATCCTCTCCGGCCTGCCCCTCTTTAAGCTTGGGCAAGACTATGGCGTCTATATCCTCGTACCGTCTGCGCATCCTCTTTGTCGAAAGATTCAGACCGACCATCAGATACAGACCTATGCCCACCACAGGAAGCGTCATGATCAATATAATCCACGGAAGCTTTGTGCTTGCTGCGCTGTCGCTGCTGTAGATGGCCAGCGCCAGTATCAGCGCGATGACCGTTAGAGACCGTGTCAGCCATTCCACAGCCGATGTGAGCTGGCCGATCTGTCTTGTCAGCAGCAATATCTCAAGCAATATGATAAGCGTCGTGAGCAGCAATCTTCCCACGCCGCTTCGCACCGCCGCCTTCTTTTCAACTGTATTCATCCGATTAAATCCGTGACTCAACCTGTAGCTCACACTCCCTTGTAAAGTCAGACACTTGCTACACTATAACACAGCGGACACACCGTGTCAGTGTGTCCGCGTATTTTTACGCGAAGCAATGAGTCAAAGTCTGAGCTTGCTCAAGACCTTGATGAATGCCGCGATAGCGAGGGAACACGCGAAGCGTGTTCCCGAGATCACACAAACTTCACTATATCATCAAAGGCCAGCTTTGGTACATAGTAGTTGCGCTCGTCATCGACCCAGTACTTCAGCTCTCCGTCCTTCGCATCTGTCAGTGTGCTGGTGCAGCCAGGCTTTCCTATGGCTATCACAAGTCTTACAGACAGCTCGTCGGGGATGGATAAAAGCTCCTTTATCCCGCTTCTGACCACATTGCCCATGATGCAGCTTCCGTACCCTTTTTCGTACAGTGAAGCAACTATGGCATGTGTCGCTATGCCTGCGTCCACATCTGCCGCGCCCGGCGCTCCTGTCTCACACACAACTATAAATGCCGTAGGCTGCTCGTCCTTATGCGGCGTTCCTACTGACGGGTCGAGAGCCGCGGCAAATCTGACCAGAGGCTGCATCCGCTCCAGCGTCTCTGATCCGTTTACTGCATAGTAGCGAAGCGGCTGTTTGTTGCTTGCGCTGTTTGCTATTCTGGCATTTTCAAGCGCATATCTGAGTACATCCTCAGGCACCGGATCCTGCAGAAATCTCCTGTAGGTCCTGCACCCGAGCTGTATTTCATGCATATTCATTGACATATCCTCCTTTGTTCTGGCTCCTTCAGTATTTTCTGTGCTGCCCATCGGCATTTAGCTTACATCATAAAATATTGACATTCCTGACGATATGCTTCAGCTTCTTTTTGCATCAATTCCAGTAATTTATCGACCTTTTGATGTTCTCTGAATTCTTTCAGACCTTCCAGATACCTGCTTCTGTCATCATCTAAAATGATAAACGGTTCCAGCTCATCATATTTTAAGCTTTCCCGAAACAATATCATTCTTCCTGTTCTTCCGTTTCCATCCTGAAACGGATGAATTGACTCATATTTTGCATGAAATTCAGCAAGTGCTTTCATGCTTTTCTCTTGGCTGTGATACCGATCCAAAAGCTGCTTCATCTCTGTTTCCACATCTTTTGGCAAAGGGGTTTTATACATTCCTATCATATTCGGGCGCTTCTTATAATCTCCGATAGCATATCCATTTGCCCGGTCTTCAAAAACTCCTGATTTTAATTCGTAATGCATCTGTTTAATCAAATCTTCTGTCAATTCCTCTTCCAGTGTATCCAGCATATAATTAAACATCAGGAAATGCCCGTTCATCTCTTCTACATCTTTCGCACGATAATAGTCGTCACTGGCCGGTAATGTTCCATTATCAAACAATGATGCCGTCTGTTCGGGCGTCAGCGTGCTTCCTTCGATTTTATTTGAATTATATGCCATCGCTCTTTGTGTATAGGCATAAACTCCTGATCTGTCAAATCGCTTTCGTTCTATTTTAAATCGTTCAACTAACCATTGTTTAAATTCCGGCATCCTGATATCACCTCTTTTCTGTCCGAAATATTTTTTGAAGCATTCAAATCATCCGGACTCAATAGTTCTCGTCTCCGCGGTCAATATTGATCCTGCATACATACTTATCATCGATCTCGAGCATCAGCTTCGAAATCTGCTCCTTAAGTCTCTCCTCCTGCTGCGATGTATACCTGTACGGCACGGACAGATCAAAGCTTATGGGATGCTTTGCCCCGAACCTGACCTGCAGATCGTGAAAGCCGGCATCAGGATCTAGTATTCCCAGCACCTGTGTCAGCTTGTCCCTGATCTTCAGTACACGGGCATCGTCCATCTCCGTGGGATCCACATGTACCACAAGATCTATCCCGTACTGCTCCTTGACGCCCTTCTCTATATGATCGGCCAGATGATGCGAGTCTATAAGCGAAAGGCTCTGGGGAACCTCGACATGGAGCGAGCCCATGTACCTTCCCGGGCCGTAGCCGTGAAGAATGATATCGTGAACGTCAACCACTCCCTCATATCCTATCACCGTGCTCCTGATCTTTTCTATAAGCGCCGGATCCGCTCTGTCTCCCAGCAGCATACCGACAGAATCCTTCATGATGCCGATTCCGCTCCACAGCACGATGCAGGATATCAGAAGTCCTGCGTATCCGTCGATATTTATCCCCTTTGTATGATAGATTCCGACCGATATCAGTGTCGCGCCCGATGCGAAGGCATCCATGAGTGAATCCATGGCTGTCGCGTCGATGGTTCTGTTGTCAGTCTTTGCTGCCAGCGCCTTATTGAATACAAAAAGCCCGAGCTTTATGAATATGGATATTATCAGCAGAATCAGCGATATGCTGTGCACGGTCAGCGGCTGCGGATTGCGGATATTCTCGACGGAGCTTTTCAGAAAATCTATTCCCACATTGAAGATCAGTACGGCTATCACAAGAGTCGCTATATACTCCATCCTTCCGTATCCGAAGGGATGCTCTCTGTCTGTCGGCCTTCCGGATATCCTTGCCGCGGCAAGCGCTATCACGGACGAGGCCGCGTCCGACATATTGTTGAACGCATCCGCGGTCACAGCGGTGGAATGACTCACCAGTCCTACACCCAGCTTCACGGCCGATAAAAGAACATTGCAGACAATGCCTGCAATCCCCGACAGTATGCCGTATTCAGTTCTTGTCTTGCCGGAGTTTTCTGCTCCCATCGTCTATGCACGCTCCGTTTTATATATTGTGCCGAAGCACATTCCTCATGATAATATCTGCATACTTTGTTAGTCAATTACAACAGCTTCGAAAGCAGAACCCGTGTCCATACTCTCGAAGCTGTCTGTTTTACATATTCTGCTTTTATATTCCGATGCCGGCTGATCCGTGTAAGCTCAGCCCTCCATGCTCTCCAGTGTCAGATATATCCTCTCACGAACCGAATCAAAGGCCTCGTCAAGCGAGTATGCAAGCTCCGTAAAGAGAAGCCTCTCAGCTGTATTCAGATATCTCTGCGTCATGCTGGTCACTGCCTTGCCTGATCTGATCCGTGATGCTCTGGCCTTATACAGCGCCTTTATCAGCGCCATCATCTCTCTGGCATCATTTTTGTTGATCACAGCCGATATATATGGCTCTCCCCGCTTCCCCTCGGGCAGCTGCGGGCTTTCAAGAGCTTCTATATGCTCCATCAGGCCTCTTGCCTCGGCGCCGCTCAAGACCCTGTGGAACTTGTCCTCGGAGCCTTCAACCGCCACATAGAGCATACCGTTTTTATTCTCCGATGATACCAGCATATAGTACAGCTTCTCACTTCCCTTGGCGGCAAATGGCGGCACCAGTATGTCCCTGATTTCGCAAAGTCCCCGGCTCCCGTAAACAACAACATCGCCTATACTCAGCATCTCTCCTCCTTTGCCATGCTTTGCGTTCTTTTCCCGTCATCATGATTGTACTTATATATATACTTTATCACATTTCCGGCAAAAACGCCTGCATCAATAACAACAAGGATTCAGACACCATTTATGGGTGATTTTGCACAATCAGCTCCGCCTCTTTGTCAGGCAGCACTTATTTCACGACAAAATTGATGATCTTGCCCGGCACATATATCTCCTTCACCAGGGTTTTGCCCTCGATAAAGGAAGCTACATTCCTGTTTGCCTTTGCTGCATCAAGAGCCTGATCCTTAGTGGCATCCGCTGCTACTGTCACCGTACCGCGCAGCTTTCCGTTGACCTGAACGCCTACCTCTATGGTCTCGTCCACTGTCTTTGCCTCGTCATGCTCGGGCCACTGCGATACAGTTAAAAAGTCCGTATATCCGAGCTCGTGATATATCTCCTCCGTGATATGCGGCGCAAAGGGAGACAGCAGCTTGATAAATGTAACCAGCTGATCCCTGCCTATCTTTCCGACCTTGTAGATGTCATTGACCAGTCCCATCATGGCAGCTATAGCCGTGTTGAACTTCATGTCGTCTATGTCAGACGATACTTTCTTTATGGTCTTGTGAAGCCCGGACTCCAGCTCATGAACAGGCTCCGGTGTGACGATATCCGTCATTGCGGCAACTCTGTCGAGGAATCTCTTGCAGCCCTTCACAGAAGCGTCATTCCACGGCGCCGCACTTCCGTAGTCTCCCATGAAAAGCACATAAACCCTGAGTGTGTCCGCGCCGTAGGCATCCACGATGTCCAGCGGGTCAACCACATTGCCCTTGGACTTGCTCATCTTCTCGCCGTCGGCGCCCAGTATCATTCCCTGTGCGCTTCTCTTCTTATAGGGCTCCGGACACGGCACCTCATTGATATCGTAAAGGAACTGATGCCAGAATCTCGAATACAGCAGATGCCTGGTCACATGCTCCATGCCTCCGTTGTACCAGTCTACCGGCATCCAGTATTTAAGCTTTTCCGGATCTGCAAATGCCTTGTCATTGTGCGGATCGCAGTATCTCAGGAAGTACCAGGATGAACCCGCCCACTGAGGCATGGTATCCGTCTCACGCTTTGCCGGTCCGCCGCACTTGGGACATGTGCAGTTTACAAAGCTGTCGATCTTCGCCAGAGGAGACTTTCCGTCCGTTCCCGGTTCAAAGTCCTGCACCTGAGGCAGTCTGAGCGGCAGCTGATCATACGGCACGCCTACCACACCGCATTTCTCACAATGTATCAGCGGGATCGGCTCGCCCCAGTATCTCTGCCTGTTGAACGCCCAGTCCTTCATCTTGAACTGAACCCCGGCATGGCCTATACCCTGCTCCTGAAGATGCTCTATCATCCTGGCGATGGAGTCCTTCTTATTTGTCAGACCGTTGAGGAATCCGGAGTTGATCATCTCCCCGTCTCCTGTATAGGCCTCCTTTTCGATATCTCCGCCTCTGATGACCTCTACAATATCAATGCCGAACGCATGGGCGAAGTCCCAGTCTCTCTGATCATGAGCAGGCACGGCCATGATCGCTCCGGTTCCGTATCCCATCATGACATAATCCGCCACGAATATCGGAACCTCTCTGCCTGTGATGGGATTGACCGCTGTGAGTCCCTCAAGCTTCAGGCCTGTCTTGTCCTTCACCAGCTGTGTGCGCTCAAACTCCGTCTTCTTTGCGCATTCCTCGCGATATGCAGTGACAGCTTCCATGTTGGATATTCTGGAGGCATATCTGTCAATGATCGGATGCTCCGGAGCCATAACCATGAATGTCACTCCGAACAGCGTATCCGGGCGCGTCGTATATATCTCTATCCTGTCGTCCTCGCCTGCGATCGGGAAGTTTACAAATGCTCCTGTGGACTTGCCGATCCAGTTGACCTCCTGCTGCTTTATAGCCTCGGGATAGTCCACATCATCCAGCCCTTTAAGAAGACGGTCCGCATACTTCGTTATCTTCAGATACCACACATCCTTGGGCAGCTGCACCACATCGCTGTGGCAGATATCGCATTTTCCTCCCTGCGAGTCCTCATTGGAGAGCACCACCTTGCAGTGCGGACAGTAATTGACAAGAGCCTTGTTTCTGAATACAAGGCCGTGATCAAAGAGTTTGAGGAAGATCCACTGCGTCCATTTATAGTAGTCCTCATCCGTCGTATCTATGACGCGGGTCCAGTCAAATGAAAAGCCGACGCTTTTGAGCTGGTTTGAGAATCTCTTGATATTTGTATCCGTTATGATACGCGGATGTGTATTGGTCTTTACTGCATAGTTCTCGGTCGGAAGACCGAATGCGTCAAATCCGATAGGCAATAGGACATTGTATCCCTGCATACGACGCTTTCTTCCGATAACCTCTATGCTGGAATACGCTTTGATATGACCGACATGCATTCCCGCCCCGCTCGGGTACGGAAACTCCACCAGTCCGTAGAATTTCGGCTTCTCGGAGAAATCCTCCGCGTGGAACAGACCTGCGTCCTCCCACTCCTTCTGCCATTTCGGCTCGATCTTCTTGAAATTGTAGTTCATCTTGTCCTATCTCCTTTTTAACGCATTAAAAGCGCGACACCTCGTCACCTTGCGAAATGTCCGCACCTGTTAATCACTATAAAAGTGACTACAATCCCTGTCAAGGCGAAAGTCAACTGATGCTGCAATGTGGCGCTGAAGCCATGGCTGTGAGGATACACGGCCGAGTCTGATCTCCGGACAGCTGCGGTTCGTGCTCTCAATTATGGTTCGGGGTGCACCCGAACTTCCGGTTACACGGATTGTTTCGTGCTTCGCACTCCCACACTGTAACCAATTATCTTGTCATTCTCAACATGCAACTCTTGCTTGCTTTCGGCATCTGTCATGGTATAAGTAAGAACGACAACGGCTTCATACATTTGTTGCAAAGGTATGGTGAATGAGATGAGCTTTACACAAAGGGATCTGACAAGACTGACCGGCATGGTCGCCGCCGGAGTCATCAGTGCATTGAACATGGTTCTGTTCGTTCAGGCCGGAGAGCTGTTTCCGGGCGGGATGGCAGGACTCACTCTGCTGCTTCAGCGGAGCGCGCTGAAGTATCTCGGTCTCGCACTACCATACTCCACTGTCAATATAGCGCTGAACGCATTTCCCGTATATATTGGCTTCAGATATGTCGGGAAAAAATTCACTCTGTTCTCGCTGTTTATGATAGTTTTAAGCAGCTTTCTGGTTGACTTCTTTGGAATATTTCAGCCATTCACAGATGACATACTTCTGATCAGCGTCTTCGGAGGCATCATCAACGGCCTTGCCAACAGCATCGCCCTGCGTCAAAACGCCAGCTTCGGCGGAACAGACTTTCTGGCCATGTACATGAATGCCAGACATGGCATGGATTCCTGGAATATGATACTCGGAATCAATACTGTGATACTTTGTGTTGCCGGGATACTTTTCGGATGGGACAAGGCACTATACTCCATCATATATCAGTTTGCATCTACTCAGACAGTCAAGATGCTGTACAAGAAGTACCAGCAGATTACTCTTCTGATAGTAACCAACAGCCCGGATGAGATATGCCGTGAAATCCGGCGAACAACCGGACACGGCTCAACCATACTGCGCGCAGAGGGAGCCTATAAGCACGAAGAACGCGATATCGTCTACTCTGTGGTCAGCGCCCCCGACAAAAGGCAGGTTTTAAGCCTTGTCCACAGAATAGATCCCACCGCATTCATCAATACCATGCGCACCGAGCAGGTTCAGGGCAAATTTGTGATCGAAAAGCAGGAATAAATCTGCAAGCAGATCTACTTCCGTTCATCCTTTTCTTTTTCGATCGACTTCATCTCTTCCTGCTCTATCTGCTTTGCCAGCCGCAGCGTCTGAATGATGTTCGAGGCCAGCACTGCCAGCAGCGGCAGCAATATGATCGGGAAAAATATCAGAGGATTGGAAGCCAGCCTCACAAGCTTTCCCAGCAGCAGAGACGACCATACCACCTTTCCGATGATTTCACTCTCGAATACCGGCTCATCGTCGATGCTGTGATTTGCATCACCCTTTGTCCGGAATATAAGTTCTTCGCCTGACTGCTCGATACCCACTATCCTGTGAGTATTGACCATGCCCATGATCTGCTCATCCTTGGAATAAAAGGATATCACATCGCCCGTCCTCAGCGCACCCGGATCCTCCTCCCTGACAACTATAAACGAGTCAACCGGAAGCTCCGGCTCCATGCTGCCCGACATGACACGAAATGCCGAATATCCGAATACCTTCGGTGTATCGCCGCTCTTTGTGTTGATGGCTACAAACAGAACATATATCGCCGCAAGAATAATTGCAATTGATATGAAATTGATGATTCCTGTTATCACTTTCCTTATCATGCTGCTTCCCATATCACGCTCGAAGAGCTCTCCGGGGGTTCAGATCTTTGCCGCTTATACCGCGGCATACGATTCTTGTCATTTTCTTCGTCCGAGCACACGGCCTATGTATCCGGACAGACTTGTATCGTTCATCTCCCTGCTCAGCTCTCTGCCAAGCTCCCGGCGATTCTCCTCTGATTCGTCAAGCTCTCTTGTCTTTTTCTCAAGCTTTGAAGTAAGCTCCTCTATGCTCGCCTCCAGCTGTGACAGTTTCAGATCATTGCATGCCCTATCCTCCGCCCGAGCCGCATTTGCTTCGTCAAGCTCTCTTTGGAGCTCTCTTAAAGGCCTTTGAGCATCGATAGTCTCCTTCAGGCTTGCATTCTCCTGTTCCTGAGCCGATATCCTCTCAAGCAGCTCCTGCTGCGCCGCCTTGAGTCCGTCAGCCGTATCTCTGAGCTTCTGAAGATTCTCCAGAGCTTTTGAAAGCTCCTCCTGCACGCTGTCGCGAGCCTTCGTCATACGATCAAGCTCTTTTGATGTAGCTATGCGAAGCTTGTCCGCCACCTTCGCTTTTTCGCTCTCGGAGGCCGCCAGATCCTTATATCTTGCTATGTCCGCGTCGCTCGCCTGTCTGATGCCTGTAATCTTTGCATTGAACTCGGATACACTCGCCGCATACTTCTCGTTGAGCTTCGCTACACTGTCCTCATGCTCCTCTTTGAGCTTCGCTACACCGGACGCATGCTCCGCATTGAGCTTCGCTAAACTTGCCTCATGCTCCGCATTCAGCCTTGCCGTGCCGGCTGTATGCTCCTTCTCGAGCCTTGTAATGTCGGCATCCTTTTCTTCTCTCAGCTGAGTCATGCTCTCTTCATGCTCCGCGTTGAGCACAGCTATGCTCTCGTCCCGCTCCTTGACAAGTCTGGCCATATCAGCCTCATGCTTCGCATTCTGCCTTGCTATCTTTTCATTCTTTTCCTTCACGGCAGCGGCCACCTCAGCCTGTGAAGCTGCGGTTATATCGGCCACGGTTCTGTCCCGCTCTTCCTCGGCCTTCCTTATACCCTCTGTCTTCTCGGCTTCGGCCTTCTCGATGGCTGCCTGCTTCTCCTCCTCGGCCTTCTTTATACCCTCGGTCTTCTCAGCCTCGGCCTTCTCGATAGCCGCCTGCTTCTCCTCCTCAGCCTTCCTTATGCCCTCAGTTTTCTCAGCCTCAGCCTTCTCGATAGCCGCCTGCTTCTCCAGCTGAGCGCTTACGGCAGCGGCCTCCGCGTCAAGTGCCCGATTCTCCGCCTGTGCAGCACGCGCGTCCGCATCAGCTTTTGCATTCTCAGCCTCGATGCGAGCCTGCTTTTCCTCCTCGTACTTGGCCTCGGCCTCCAGCTGAGCCTGAGTCACCTCCTCGATGAATACCCGGCGGATCTCCACATCCGGCAGATCCGGATCATCCACCTTCATCTCCTCTATCTTCTTGATGAACTTCGGGATTCTCTGACGGTGATGCTTCCAAAGCTCCTTCGTCAGCTCTCGATGATCAGGCTCGAGTATCGACTTGAACACCGCATAGTTCATGATAAAGTTCGAATACAGCTGGAACAGATACTCCTCATCGAACTGCAGCGTCGACTCCTCCACATTTATGGAATAGCCGACCTCCTCATATGTCTCCAGAAACTGCCACAGCTTATAGCATATCCTGTAGTCGCGATCCTTCATCAGAAGGTTCGTCCTCTGTATAGGACTGCGCACCTGCTGACATCCGTGCATCAGCTCGCAGAATGCGCTGTTTTTCAGAGCCATGGTCATACGCCTCACGCGATCGATACGCATGAAGACATTCATATTGTCGCTGTCATTTTCGGCGAAGCTCTGCAGATTTTTTATAGTCATCTCGATCTTATAATCTATCTGCTCGTATGCATCGTCCACATGACTTGAAAATGTCAGCTTGTTCCTTTTTTCATCTCCCGTAGACCAGAATATAACATCCGTTCTCTTATCGATGAATCTTACAAGGCGCTGGATGAGGTGGTATATGAATCGGTTCTCATAAAGATCATATGTCTCCTCCACAGTTACATTCAGTATCTTTATGGGATTGACCTCACCGTCTTCCGCGCTTGCTATCAGCTGCGTGTTCTGACTCAGATGACGCACGCTCTCCGAGGAAATTCGCTTGGCAAGGGATACCGGCACGACCTCCTCGTTGGTTTTCAGCATACGGCGCGGATTCTCTATGATCTTGTTTATGGAATCCAGCGCCTCCTCGATAGTGGACAGCCACCTCTCGTCCACCACCTTGCGCAGGATCTGATTCGTTTGATTGATCTCATTCTCACCTGCGCGGATCATGGTGAAAAGATATCTGAAGTACTTGTCGCCCTCCAGCGCTCCGCCTATGTTCTCAGCGTATTTCAGATACAGATCATTAAGTGTTGCGTTGTTTTCTTCCATCAGATATCTCCCGGCTGCAGACAATCAATCTCCCGCGGGCTCTTCAAAAGCCGGCGGGAGGCATATCCGATCCGCAGCAGCGCCTCACGCGATCTCTGCGCATGAAGGCATTCATATTGTCATTGTCGGCGAAGCTTTGCATCACGCTGTATTTCAATACAGATTCTGGATTCTTGTCAGATAATCCTGACTGTCCCTCATCTCGTTCTTGCCGAACACCTTCTCCATGTATACCATCAGATTCTTGATCTCATCACGGATGAACATCACATTCTGACTCTCGAACTTCTTGAGAATCTTTCTTGCAAATATGTAATCAAGACCGCCCAGCTCTGTTCCGCCGCATGCTACATACACGGGGATAAAATCATACATCTGCTTTGTGATACGGTTTCCGAATGCAAGCCTGAAGCGGCTCTGCAGATAGTTGTCAAGCTTTACCATCTTGGCAAGTGTGGCATCGCTTATCGGATGCTCATCCTTGGCCTTCGCGAAAAGCTCACGAAGATGCGCCGATGTCATCAGAAGCCTCGGCTCCATAGGACATTCAAACGGAGCAGCCTTTTCATTCAGCTCTATGGGCATCGCACGGTCATAAACCTTGTCGGTGATGGTAAATGTGGAATCGTCGTTGTTCGCCGTTCCGATATACCATGTGTTGTCGCTAACCTTAATCTTGCCGTTCTGAAGAAGCTCCGGATCCCCCGGCCACGGAGTGGGAACCAGCTCCACGAGCCATTCCTTCTTGTCAGGCATCTCCAGTACAGAAAGCATATCCGCAAAATAGTACTCTATACGCGCGAGGTTCATCTCATCCAGCACTATCATGGTGACATCCTCTCTGAAGCCCGCCTCATATACGGCCCTCAGAAATTCTGTCTCGTTGAAGCGCTTTGAGAATTCATTGAAATATCCCAGCAGATCCGTTCTCTCCCTGAATGACGGCTGCACAGATATCATCGTGGCCGGATTGTCAAGATACCGGCTGAATGAATACGGCAGTGATGTCTTACCTGTACCGGAGATACCCTCCAGAATCAGTATCTGACTCGAGGCCATACCCGCTACAAATCTTCGGACTATCTCAGGCGTATAGTACAGATGAAGCTGACTTGCGGCAAACCTTCTGTATCCCTCGACGATCTCCTCAAGCGTGACATTCTCATTGTATGCCGGCCACTCGTAGTCCCTGTACTTCTGATCCACCGCCTCCAGCTTCGGAAAGCGTGATGTGTTCGCACGTTCCTGCTCCTCTGCCGAGCTTTTGGCCTGAGCCACTGCCGTAGCAGCGGCGGCAGCAGCATTTGCTATGGTATCCGAGCTTATCTCTGCTCCCTCGATATTGCCGCCTATTCCCATGACAGTCCCGGCTGCAGCTCCGCCCTCGCCGGATACGGCTGTATCCGAGAGAGGATCCACAAGCCCGCCGACCAGTGCGCCTGCAGAACCGGCCGCACCGGGTACGCCGTCCCCATTCAGTCCGGCAGCTCCGTATCTGGCAAGCTCCTGTGTGGGAACCTTCATGGCGAGTATCTGCTCCTTCTCATCCATCAGCTCGAGCACCTGACGGTTGAGCCTTCCTATCTCCTTGTACAGCACCATGCTGTCCTGCCCGTCCATCCTCAGAGACGCCACCAGATAGATATGCCGTATGATAAGAATGATGATCAGGATCGGTATGGCTATCAATATGATCGCAAGGATGATAGACAGAAATCTTGCAACTATATTCATTGATACAAAATACGATCTGAATATGAGAGCGTATTCTCCCCAGCCCGTGATAAATACCTTCACAAAGCCATTGATAAAATTCACAACCCATGAAGCTATGTTGTAGATGATTCTTGCTATCAGCTCATATGCGAGCTTGAGAAATTCACTCATATCCTGTCATCCTTGGATTCAGTCTGTTTTTTTGCGGACTCGTCCGCCTCAAGAGCCGCCAGCCGGGCCTGAGCCTGGGCAAGCTGTCTCTTCAGCCTCTCGGCCTCTGCCGCAGCATCCTCGCGGTTCTGCGCTCCTTCAGCAGACGCTCCCGCGTTAATCTGCGCCGCTGTACCTTTATCACTGTCCGGCTGCTCTGTTCGTACATTCTGTGCCGCCTGCGCCGCGGCCTGCGCTGTTTCTATGGCCACAGCCTTCTTCAGCTGGATGCTGACCATGATCAGGTGATATACCTGATATATGAAGAAGATCAGCATCGGCAGAACTATCACCACCAGAAATCCCGTCGAGCTTGACAGAAAGTCGAGCACCTTGCCGAGTCCCTTGACTCTTCCCGTGTATTTTCCGACGATATCTCCGTCCGAGATGATATGAGTATCGCTTATCTGGTTGTTATCACCCTTTGTCACATAGGATCTGTATCCGCCGCTCTCGCTTATCTCTACGATACGGTGAGTGTTCAGCGCGTACTGATTCAGAATGATGGTATGGAAGGTTATGATATCGCCCTCCTTCAATGTCGCGGGATCAACCTTTTTTATGATGATCAGATCTCCCGCATCAAAGGTCGGGGACATTGATTCAGTCTGAACGGACAGCGGAGTATATCCGAACAGGTTGCTTACATTGTTCACGTCTCTGGTTGCAAGTGTGGTGAAGGTAAAAAGTGCCGCGAGCAGGATGACAGCCCATAACACAACGCTTGCAAGCACCGTCGCAACCTTCTTCAAGACTTCCATAATGATATTGTCCTTTCATGTTCACTTATTCAAAGGGGATGTTGTTCTCATCAGTGCCTGTGAACTTCATGCGGATCGAAAACTGCTCCGTTTTAAGCTCATTTGTGCATTCCTCGTCGCTTCCCTCAAGCCATATGCAGACATCTACGGGTTTGTCCTCCCCGGCGACGGCGGAAAACAAGGCATTTCTGTCATTATAAACCATTTCGGTATCATTTGAAATGCCGAAAAATCGCACATTATCAAGGTTTTTGCTTTCATCCCCCATATCCGGATCATATACAAGGAATTTATCATCCACTAAAAAGCCTATCCGCATGGCTTTGACCAGCGGCGCGCTGTCCGAGACTATAAGCGTAGCCTCCTCATCCCCGTCCTGCGCCGTAAGATGGACTATCATATCCCTGGATGCCATAAAATGAAGTCTGTATCGGATAAAGTCTCCGCTTTCCTCAGATGCGCTCTGTCCGAACTGATATGTGAATGTGATTCCGTCGTCCGTTGTGACGGGCTCAAGAGTCTTTGTCGTGATATCAACGCCTGTGTCCTGCAGTATCCTCTCGGCTATCTGATTGAAGCTCAGCGTCTGCACATATTCGTCGATCGTCTCGTGCGCATCAAGATCAAAACGCAGCGACTGCCCTGTCGTGATGTCAAGCCCTATGCCTCGCAGGCGCGTATTGTCGGCTATCGTAAACCACGCCGCCGTGGCTGCCGTGATACTGACAAGAGCAATCAGGGCGATCAGAATCGTAGTTCTGACCGTCGATCTTCTGCTCATATTCAGTCTGTCAGTTCCCCGCTGCATATTCCTCGTCCCCTGCATCGCCCTTCTGTATCAAAAGCTCACATCCATGCGCTGTGTCGGCGGCTCTCGCGCTTGCGCTATGTCGTCGGCTCTCACCCTTGCTCCATGTCGTCGGCTCTCACCCTTGCGCTGTGTCGTCGGCTCTCGCCCGACTCCCGCATCAGCCGCTCCGCCTCATTCCTGTGTCAGCGCCGCATAGAATCCGAGCTTCATGGTGACCTCACTTGCTATGATTGATTCTACACAGTCCGGATCACAGCCCTCCAGATAAAAATATATATCCACAAGAACCGGCGTATTCAGCTCGATGACAGCCAGTGAGCTTTCGGGATATTCAGTCGAATCCGCCGTCATGGTCACTGTGGATATCGCAACAGCCGGATCGTCTACAGCATTTACGCTGCTTCCGTTCACCTCCAGAACCTGTCCCTCGCTCGCCAGTGTGCTCCCTATGTATGTATTGCTGCGTCTGTCCGAGGTCTCCTGCGCATCATCAAAATATAGAATCACCGCGCTTGAGGAATCCTCCGAGAAGACAAATCCCAGCCTTGACGCCGCCAGTATGCCGCTTGAGTTTTCGTCTGTTCCTATGCTGTCCGTACCTGAGCCCTCATCAAGATATATGGCTGCTTTCATTCCCTCAAACCGATCAGTTCTGTCTGTGCGCACCTCCATATATATCTGGCCGTGATAGCAATATGTGCCGTTCTCGTCGATATCTACCTCTTCGTATACGCCGTATCCGTCATTACTGTCCTCGGATATGGATACCGCGTGAGCCCAGCTTTGCAGATCGGAGGTGGATACCGGAAGCAGCATATCATCCTCAGAGGAATTGACCCGGCTTATCTCCGCTTCGTCATTCCGGCTCAGATCACCTTCACTTGTTCCGAGAAGCAGCTCCAGACCGTCCTCCCCGGTGCGACCCGAGGCGTAGCTCGTATAGACCCTCTGGTTTCCCGTAAACCACGCATATGTGGCGCTTCCCAGAGAAAAGGCAAGGATCATGATCCACGCAAACGATATAAGCAGCGTCTTCTGCATAGAGCCCATATCCATCCTCATGCCTCATCCTCCGTCAATCCGAATCAACGCCTATACCGGCAAATCCCATATTGAATCTCACATCCCCGCCCTGAACATCATTGACACAGCCGTCATCGCAGCCCTCAAGATAAAGATAATATTCCACGGTTATGACCGTATTGGCCGGAATCAGTGCCAGCGCGCGGCTTCCCGCGGTAAAGTCGTTCTGGCCTGCCGAATATGCCATATATCCGGCGATATCCTCTGCGGGATCGGCGACAAATGCAGGATATCCGCCCGCATCGACTCCGTCAATAACGACATTTTCCTTTTCTACGGTGAGTGATGCCTCCGGAGTGGAGCCTGTCCTGTCCATGTCCAGCTGATCGAGCGCGAGTATCACACGTGCCAGCTCGTCTCCTGTGGACTCATTGCGCAATACCAGTCCGAGACGCGCCGCCTGCTCGGCGCCGTTGCCCATGGTAAAGAGCATGTCGGCTCTGTTCAGATATACATTGCAATCCTGATTTTCCGCCAGCAGATAGACATTTCCGTGAAATATCATGGCATCAAGCGTCGACTGAACGGTGATCTCCCGAAATCCGGTGGATATGCCGTTCCTGTCCTGAGCGATTGACTCATACCAGCGCTCGAGTGTGGATGTCGATACCGGGTACAGGCTCTCGGACTCATTGTTCTGATATGAGAGCGCACACTCTGTGCCGAAGGAGCCGCTGTAGGAATCCGAAATCTTCAGATCCACGCCGCCCCGCCCTACGGAGCCCGCCATAGGCGTGATATTGGTATCAACGCCGAATGTAAACCACGCAAAAGCAGCTCCTCCCAGCGCCAGAAGCGCCAAAAGAAGCCATACCAGAGATGCAAGCAGTGTGGTTTTCCTCAGCGAATTTTTATCCATTTACTGTCACGAGCCCTGATATCCCGCAAATGATATCGAAAGATTATCAAAGATCTCGCCCTCTATATCCGAATAGCAGTCAGGATCGCATCCCTCCAGCCATACATAGACATCTATCTTCACCGGATCTCCGTATGATGCACCGGTGTCGCCTGATGCTCCTTTGCCGCTTACAGTACAGATCTGAACGGAATCGCTCTTCAGCGTCACCTTACCGGTTTCTGTGTCATAGCTGCACATGTTGTCGCTGTCATAGGTCTCTACAGGAACCACTGACCCGTCTGTCTTTTCATGATCCAGCACCAGATTCAGGTACGAGCCGTCTGCACTGTATCCTTCTTTTGTATTGTATTGTCCGGACGCTCCCGGCGTCGAATCAAGTTCAAAGAAGAACTGCTTTCCGTTCTCGACAACCAGCCCGATGCGAAGAGCCTTGGCCAGCTTCTCTCCGGTGCCTGACTCGCCTATCTGAGATACATATATCGGCAGATCTCCGTCGTATGATGTACGAAGGAAAAGCTGCGTATGATAGAAATCAGCGGTATCAGCGCGTCCGAATACCGATGCCAGCATGTAGTTTCTTTCTGCATCTCCTGCCGTAAATTTCTGAGCTGACTGGAATCCTCCGTCCTGCGCCGATGTGTCGATATAGTCGGTCGACACAGGCGTCAGTATCACCGTTTTATCATCATTGCCGACCTTCAGACTTGTCGATGTGCCGTAATCACCGTCCTTCGCATTGGAGATCTGCAGCGAGACCGAGGATCCGGCCGTCATCTTCACATCTATAGTATTGCCGCTTGTATGATATATATACCAGGCAAATGTAGTCACGGTAGCGGTCATCAGCGCAAGAAGCATGAATACGGCGGCCCCCAGCAGCTGCCTTCTCAGCACTGTGCTGTGTTCATTTCGTTCCATGATATCATTCCTCTGATTTACGGTTTGACGGACTGGCAAGCTGAGGCCTTGAATCCGTCTCTGACGATGTATCCGAGTTCTTATCACTGTCTTTTTTATCTGTTCCGTCCGTGGTTTTATCCGCGGGCTTAGTGCTGACATCGGCCTTCGGATCCGTGATTCCGTCTATCGTGAGATCGTTTATAAAATCCGTCTCGACATCTATGATACGGTTTACAATCATATCAGCCTGTGCATCATCGGCGAGTATCAGCGATGCATACTCCTGCCCCTCCTCGCCTGCGACTATATCGCTGTATATGATGTCTATTCTTTCTATCCTCGTATCCTCATCAGCAGACATAAGCAGGATATAAGCGGCTATATCATCCTCTGTATATCCGTCTGCCAGCTTGCTGAGTCTGCCTCTCTCATCATATACCGCGCATACCGTCATATCCTCGGCAACTGCGCAATACGAGGCCTTCCTCAGGAATCTCTGCGACAGCACTATGCCGACGGACACCGGTTCGTCAGAGGCTGCCGTCTCAGCCGCTGTTGTTTTCTCAGCTGCGGTTGTCTCCTCAGCTGCACTTGTCTCCGCAGACGCGGTTGTCTCTGCAGCTGCGGTTGTCTCTTCGGCTGCGGATGTTTCCTCAGCTACGGTTGTTTCCGCAGATACAGTTGTTTCTGCAGCTGTGGTTGTCTTCTCGGCTGCGCTTGTCTCCGCAGGCTTTGTCTCGGGTGTCTTTGTTATGATTCCGTCTGCGACATCATCGGCCTCAAACTCAAGACCGCTGCCGTCGCCCTTTGCAAATCTTATTCCGGCATCCTCCGGCAGCTCAAGCACCAGCTCTCCGGCTATCATATCGTCATCAAGCTTTGCCACCTTGAGACCCACAGTACCGTCCGCCATGGCACTCTCGAACACATTTCCGAGATACTCCTCCGCTGCTCCGAGCGTATCAGGCATGCCGGATATATATTTTGCCGATCCGTATATGTTTATCTGTGCATCATAGTATACGGGAGCGGCGCTCTGTCTGTATTCCCTGATCTCCTCCGGGTCTATAAAAAGATAGCTGTCAAGATAGAGCATGGAGGCTCCTTCTGTGATATCTATGGCAGCATCCTCTCCGTCTGCACCATCCTCGGCCATCTCGCAGGCTCTCTTAAAATCGGCCGTCCACACCGCCGCTGTCTCTGCATCTATTCCGTCTGTAATCTCGAGATCATAGCCGTCATTACAGTATATAATCTCAGTATCGGAGGCTCCGGCCAGCTTCACCACCGCCGCGCCGTCATCGCATTCGTATTCTGCCAGCCATACATCATCTTCCGGCTCATCATAAAAAGCAGCAGCAGGCTCCGTATATTCCAGCTCTGTCTCCATGCCGCGAACCGCAGCATAGCAGCCGTCATTGACGCTTACCATCACACTGTTTATGCTCATATCTGTCTGGTCAAACCTGAGTATATAGTTTCTGCCGACCTCATCGATATAATAGCTGCAGGCCTCCAGTTTCTCTTCATCCAGATCTATGATATATATGAGTTCTCCGTCATTTGCCACGACGGCTCTTTTCAGCTGATCAAGGCTTATCTCCCCGTCAGCTGCCGTCAGTGCAAGCGTATGCCCCTGCTCCTCGTATTCAGAGTCAAACGATATCCTGAGCTCTATATCCGGCTCTGACTTGCAGAAATATGTATTGATCGCTATGATCGTCTCCCGCTGCGCAGGGTTGAGCGTAAAGTCATGAAGATAGCTTTCTGTCCTGATTTTCTCGTCTTGAGCCTCGTATATCAGTCTGGCCGCATTCGACTTAAAGACATAGTTAAGAAGCAGCCTGTCGGCATCACCGTATTCTTCCTCTATCTGCCGTCCGAAGGCATCGAGAATCTCCTCGTTTACCGAGAAAAATGCCTTTCTCTCATCGCTTTCCTCTGATGCCCATGTTCCCGGCGCAGCAGCACATATCATAAAAGCAGCAGCAAGAAGCATCGCAAGGCATCTCCTTGCGATGCGTCCGCATCTTATATATCTGTCTATGACAGATCGAAGCATCTCCTATTTCCTTCCTGTCTGTATATCAGTATAACTCGCTCTGACTTTGGCTCATTGCTTCGCGTAACTGCGGAAAACTCGCCTTGCGGTTTTCCTCGTTATCGCGGCATTCACCAAGGTCCCGTGCAAGCACGTGACCGTCAAGAATCTCTCCCTTTGCCGTGGATATGCTTCGCGCATCCACGGCTGCGTGAGCGCTTCTTGACTTCCCCGTATACGGGGACTTTGGCTCATTGCTTCGCGTAAAAAAACCAGCTCACATGTAAATCTCTGTGACCTGGCAACTGGCTGGCTGCAATGCCGCAGCCCCTATAGCTTTGCGTCATCGGATCGCTCCGATTTTGCCTTCTTTTCAATCGATACCATGATACCATCCATTTCAGCGTAAATCAAGACTTCAATCTCATCTCTCGCATACTCTGGCAAAGAGATATCCCAGGCTTCCCATCTCTTCCTTTGTGAGTATCCGATGATTTTTCTCCATCTCCCGCCTGATGGCTACCATGATCTCCAAGAGTCCGATGGGCACACCCTGAGCAGCTGCCAGATAAGCAGCCGTGAGCGCCACATTTTTGATGATGGCTCCGGTGAATTTAAATATCCTTGCCAGCTCACGATAGTCAACCTCCGAGGCAACCGGCGCCTGCTTCGGGAACACACTGCTCCATATCTCATAGCGGATCTGCTCATCAGGCTCCTTGAACAGGAGATAATATCTGAATCTTCTCAGGAACGCATTATCTATGGATGTCATGTTGTTTGTCGCAAGTATCGATATCCCGTCGAATTCCTCTATGCATTGCAGCAGCAAAGAGGACTCTATATTGGCAAAACGCTCATTGGCATCCTTTGCATCCATACGCTTGTTGAATATGGAATCGGCCTCGTCAAAGAAAAGCACGCTGTTGCTCTTTTTTGCCTGATCAAATATCCTTCTGATATTCTTCTCCGTCTCTCCGACATATTTGTCTATAAGCTGAGAAAGATCTATCTTGTAAAGCTCCATCCCGAGCTCATTGGCCACGACCTGCGCAGCCATGGTCTTTCCGGTTCCGGGAGGACCTGCAAAAAGCACGGTTACCCCTGAGCCGTACGGAACCTTGCTCTCGAAATTCCACTCCTGCATGACGATATGACGGTTTCTTACAGTATCGCACACATCCCTCAGCAGCGTCTTATCTCTGGGATCCATCTTGATATCATCCCATTTAAACGGCGACTCAACCTTCTGTGTATGATCCTTGAGCGGATGCCCCATGACCGCATAGCAGCTTTTATAAAGCATCCCTCGTGATACATCCTCATGCAGAAATGCCTGTCTTGCCGCCCGGTTTATCTGTCCCGGCGTCAGTGTGAAGCTGTTGGCCAGCTGCTGTATCTCTCCCTCGGAAAGAGCAAGGCTCCTGTCGCCGCTATAGCCTCGAAGATAGTATGTCCATATCCTCGCTCTTGTGACGGCATCCGGCATCTTCACTGCAAAAAGATATACACCCTCGATGTAGTCCGGCACTGTCTCCGCCTCAATCAGCATACATACCGGAACATTCACAGATCCGGCTTTTCCTGTCAGCCAGCTTATATACAGCTTCTGCCGATCCGCAGAGTAGCCTCCCAGCCCGGATATGACCAGCATCCTGTCTGTCACTATACACTCGCGCACCGCATACAGTGTATGATCCATCAGCACAGAGATGTCTCCGGCTGCATTTGCCTCATTCAGACACTCTCCCGCATCGTACTCTATCGCACGCATACCGGTGTCTGCCAATGCTCCTGCCGCTATAGTGTGCTTTCCCGCTCCGCGCGCTCCCCAGAGGACAATCGGAGCTGAGTATGACCTGAGACGGCGGGCGAGACTCTCCCTGTCATCCCTCATATAAGCATACGGAGAATCCTGCGCGGAATCGTCCTCGGACGCCGCGCCGCTCAACATATGCATACCGTACAGCAGATTCAGAGAAGCCTGAGCCGCATCCGGTATACGTCCATATGTAAGTCCTGTCGGAAATCCTGCCGCAGAAGCACTTGCCGCAAAGCCGTTGGCCTCATCCGTCATCAGCTCGTACAGCCGCATGTCAAGCTGCGGTGTCAAGTGGAATATATCCTCTGCTCCGTCGCACTCCGGGAAGAGATATCCGAGAGAATCAGCGACCTCACTCAGCATTCTGCTCACGCGGGCTCCGCCGTAAAGCCCGTCTCCGAACAGGAGATTTACCACATCATACAGACTTTTCGCCCCCACCATCGATGCATAGTCTCTGTCCAGATATACATGATAGTAGTAAATCAATGTCTCCGTCATCCAGTCCGGAAGCAACAGCCTTTCAAGCAGTATATTCAGCGCCGGGATCTTTCCTGCCGTCACGCTGACATCCCGGCGCGCGATGATCTGGTCGGCCCACAGCTGCGCGGTCTGACCCTCTGACAGCCCCCGCATGATCAGTCTTGTGCGCAGGTATTCAATTGCTCTCACACATCGTGACAGCTCTGTTGATTCCGGTCCCGACAGCACAGTCTCTCCCACTGCAGCATCACTCGCTGTAGCATCGCGCGGCTCAAGCATCTGCAAACCACTCTTTTCCAGAAGGCTCTGCCGCTCCTGCATGATTTCAAGTATTCTCAGGTCAACGAAAACAGACAGCTCCTCGACATATTCAAAGCTGTCTGTATATGGTCTGTCTCCTGCAAATCGTACCAACGGATCATTCATCTATGTTTCTCCTATGTTCCGACCTTAAAAACCTGAGGCATATTCAAAGCCTCCTTCTTTTGCAAATTCTAATATCAGATGCGCCGTCTGTCCTGATATTCGCAGCTTCGCCAAACCCTGTTTCACAGATATTCTGACATGTCTCCGGCAAAATGTCCATGCATCATCCTCAGCTCGTCCCCGCGGGAATCTCTATCTTGGAATCGGATGCGATCTTCGTATCGTTGACCTTTACCTCGACATTCACATCGCTGCTCAGCTTAAAGCCGTCAAGTATGATTGCTTCGCTAGAGGATGTAACCGTGATCTCATCTCTGGATGCCACAGACTTCGGATCGGTATCTGATGCTTTCTCGTAGTTGTATGCGAACAGCGGCACTATGTCAACCGTCGTGTCTGTAGTCGTCTGATAACTGTAGGACACCACAAACTCATCCTCCAGCTTCGCTGTATATGCCGTACCCTCCGGAATATCTGAAAAGGCTTCGCCGGTATTCAGCGCTTGGATATTCCTGATAACCGTAGCCTGCGTCCAGTCATCATCTATGCCCCATACTCCGTCAGCAGGCTTCTCTACCTCATCGGTCTGAGTAATCGTGGTATCCGCTGTTTTGTTGTATTCCGTGATCGTACGGAAGAACCTTTCGGAGCTGTCCGTCGAAGCAGTCATCTGCGTGTCCGCGTTCATGACAGTTACATCCGCCGCCTTATATACACAGGCGGCACCGGCTACAGCGGCTCCGGATCCTGCTGCTTCAGACTCAAATGTGACCGTGATTTTATCTGATGATGTCACCGCGGAAGCTGCCGCGCTGTTCTTAAATTCTAGCGCTACGGCAGCGTCCTTTACCGCCGCGAAGCCTACACCGTCGGGGCATCTGCCTGTGTCTGATGTCACTGTCTCCATAGTCTCTGTTCGTGTGATCTCCTGCATGCCGGTGTTCGGATTGGAGCAGATATCAAGATAGAACAGATAGGCCCCGATACCTGATGCCGAGCCAAGTGCGTACTCTCCCCTGTTGACAGGGATCTGAAAGTAATACACCGCAGACTGAATGAGATTCTCCGTAGCAGTGATCCATGCTGTATCAAATACAAGATTTGCATCAGTTACACATGCCGGAGCATCTGATGCAGGTGTATCATACTCGCCGCCGCTGTATGAAGAATATGTCCCATCCGCATATTCATATACATAGCTGCCCGAATCCTTGTATATTCGACTTATCTCCTTGATATCTGTGATTTTGTTCTCATCATCCCTGTAAATATGATGCAGCGAGAAGAAGCTTGTGTTATTGCCATAATATGTTCCTGCATAGAACGAGATATATCCCGCCTGATTGAGCATAAAGTCTATGCTGTTGCGCGGCATCTGATAATTGTCATAACTGATGCCGTTTATCCACGCTGTCGGCATCTCTGCCACATTGGCCTTACTGATAGTCGCCGGCATAAAGTGAAGCCCGTAGATGGTTCCCGCATCGGCTTCAAACATATCTGCCAGCTCCTCCCGGGCCGCATCATATACCGTTTTGTTCAGCCCAAGCTCAGTCAGAGTCTTTTTGGTTATGCCCGATACATCTGAACTTATATTTGTATTGTTCGCATTCGCACTGTCCGAGATGCGAAACTGTCCATCAGTAGTCTGTGTCAGAATCTCGAGCTGTCCGTCAGCATATGCGGATAATCCGTTAAGCGATGCCGTAAGCCTCCCGGCCAGGGAATATCCGGCAACACGTATATTTCCCAGAGGATTTGAACCGGCTTCCGATTTCTGCTCTGCTCCTCCGACAAAATATCCAGTATTTGCATATCCGTCCTCCGTGCTTTCAGTTCGCGTGCTGTATCCGCCGGAGGGATAAGAGCCTGTGACTGTCTCATTTACAGCAATCGGAAATATGGAATCGTAGGTGGCATAGACTGCGCTTGCGGATTCCGTGATTGTATATTGATAGGTTATCTTTTCATTCTTTGATGTCTGCGTGCATTCGTAGGCGCTTGTGTCTCCGTCGGCGACCTTGATTATCTGCACCTTTGGAGTGTTTCCCTTGGCATTACTTGTCGTGGATTCACTTGTGTCTGTACTGACCTTCCAGATTCTGTACGATACAAAAGAGTTCAAATACCATGTGAAATTCAGATAATATGTTGTTCCGCCTGAGCTGTCCGGCTTTGTAGCCAGATAGTATATTGAAGGATCTGCAGCGTCGGCAGCCTGCATTTCCCATTGCGTTACCCCGCTGTTTTCAATTTTAAGAGTGCCTGCAGAGGTATCCACATTCAGATACTTTCTTTCATCATCCGCTGCAATTGACAAGTATCCATCATTGTCGAAATGCCACTGCGCTTTATAGTCAGTGTTTTTCGCGCCTTTTACAGAGCCGACATACGGAAGTGAGGCTTCGTTGCTTTGTAAATAGCTTTCGATTTTCCATGTATTATCGCAGGAATAGTCACTGTACAGATAGTGATAATTATTACGAAGATAATATGATTCCTGTATATTTACTACCTGCTCTGCCTGCTCTACCTTCCATTTGCCGTCTGAGGTGTCATAAAACAGATAATATGTTCCGCTGTTGTAAACATAGCCTCCGGCTACTGAGGTGCGCGTCCATGCGCTGGCACTTGCATATGCCGTTTCAATCTTAAGCGACAGATCGCTGTCTATAGTTAGAAAATATGTAGTGCTGCCCGACTTAGTGATCAGATAGCTGCTTCCCCCGGTGACATGATCATGACTCACATATGACCACAGCGTTGCATCGTCTTCGCTGTCTGCGGCTACTATACTTGTACCGCTGAGTGTGAGGTATTTACCGTTTTGCTGTATGGTAAATGTCTCGCAATTCTTTGTGGTGTATGTCGTCGTCCTGGTCATGGTTTCTGAACCTGTCGGCTGGGTGATATTGTCAGCTCCATGAAGAGCTGCATATGTGCCTGAAGAGTTGGATGAAAAGCTATAGGAAGCCCAATCATCGCTGAAATTTTTGAACGCAGCGTTCGAAACGGACACCTTTCCCGAATACTCAATCTCTCCGTCCAGAGAAAACGCTGCATTCGGGTTTGATCTTGTATAGTTCGCGGTCACACCGGTATACACCGGAGCGTCTGATGTCTTGCCGCTGCCGTAGACATTCTTCAGTCTCTGAAACAGAGACTTCATGTCGATGGTTCCGCCGAATTCGCTGTCTGCCTCTCTTACCTCAAAATCCGCCGATTTGACGCACACGCTGTGCGCCACACCAACGATCTTGGAGGTGTCGCAATATCCTACTGTGGTATAGTACGACAGCTTCTCTGTGGGTATCATATCATCAGCCGATGTGCCCACATCGACTCCCGCGGATGCTGCCGAGCCGTCTATGCTGCCGTTCACCAGTACATCTGCCATGCCTGCGCTGCCACCGACATAGCCCGCGGCCAGTCCGGCAAGACAGCGCTGTGTTTTGCCTACTACCGATATATTGTCTATCTTCACATTTTCTATCGATGCGATCACGCTGCTGCTTACAGCGCTCCCGCTGTACTCGCCGACCACTCCGAACAGTCCTATGATCTCGGCCTCTTCTCCCAGATCCGTCGCGCCGTCCTTGGCCAGCTCCTCCTTGACCTGCAGCGGCATCTCCGAATCCTTGCCCGATCCGGCCTCCATATCTGTTCCGTCAGCTCTGTTGCTTATCGTCAGATTGCTGATTGTATAGCCGTTGCCGTCAAAGCTGCCCACAAAGGGATACTCCTTTGTTCCTATGGGCGGGAGCACCCAGCCCGTCATATCAAGATCCGCCGAAAGATAGAAATAAAACGGCGGCTCATCGGAATCGTTAAAGTAACCCAGATACTGCAGCCATGCCAGATTGTAGAGCTGTTCAGGCGTCTTGATCTCGTATGCCGCCGGAGTATCAACAGCCTTGTGCTCCTCATCAGTATATGATGTGCCGTCAGCCTTTTTGCCGAATACAGGGGATCCGTCAGCATCATAACCTGTGACGATCTCATCCGGCTGTGATCCGTCTCCTGATTCGAAATATCTGGCCACATATGTTACCGATCCGGCCAGCTCTATATCCGCCTTGTGAATCTCGCCGTACCACGCAAAAGAGGCGCCGGTTATAGCAACCAGCGCCAGTATGATGCATATCTGTGAGCATATACGCCGCATCATGTACTTCATGTTCCCGTATTCCCCTTTGCAGGCTCAGGCACTCCGCCCAGCACTGCATCGCTGTATACACAAACCTGTCCTGTATCATGCGGCCGGAACCTCGATGGAGGCTCCTTTGCTCAGCTCAGTATCGTTGATCGTCGCACTGTACGGACTTACTATCTCATCACCTCTGATAGTGATAGCCTTATCCGAGGCAGCTCTGATAGTATATTCCGACAGTTCGCTGCTCTTGTCAATAGGTTCAGCACCCATAGCCGGGTAATCCTCATCCTGTATCGATGATATTCCTCCATTGGTCAGAAGCGTCGGGTGAGATACTATGCTCACATTTGCGCCGTTTTCATCATAATAATGGTACCTGATGATCGTATCAGCGGCCGCAATATCGTGCCCGTCATCCTCGAAGTTCGTATCCTGCGTTCCTTCGTCGGCCTCCCAGTCGCTGTAGATATAGCGCTCTGCCGTCCTGGTCACAGCACCGGCATTATCCGTCGACTCCTTCGTAGTCGTCACAGTAAATGTCGTCTCCTTTGTGGTGCAGTTGTAGGTATAGACCGTAATCTTCTCCGTTTCATCCTTCGATGTTGCAGTCGCTGTCATAGTCAGCTCGTTGCCGTTTGAATCCTCCAGCACGATGCCGTCCCCGACAAATGCTCCTGTCCCTATACCCGTGCTGCTGACCGTAAGCACAGCCCTGTCGCCGCTCCTGCTGATAGAGGCGCTCGCTACCGAGCCTGCGGCCATGACCGCGCATGCCGAGTCTGAATCCGATGTATATCCGCTGCCCGCTGCCACAAGCTGTACTCCCTTTGGATACTCATATGTATCCCTTGTGACAGTCGTGATCTCTGTCAGCTCCTGCTTTCGCAGCTCCTGAGCATTGGTCGAAAGGTCAAGATACATCAGATACCCTCCGCTGCTGCCGCTCACGCTGCCCAGTGCGTACTCGCCCGCATTTGCCGGTATCTCGAAGTAAAAGACACGATTACTGCCGTAGGAGATAGCGTCATTATATCCGATCCATTCCATATCAAATACCTTGTCCACTCTCCCGGCAGAGGACGAGTAGGTGCCGTCGCTGTACAGATACACATATACGCCTGCCTCAGCTGTCGAGTATACCTGGGCTATCTCCTTGATATCCGTGATCTCCTGTGTCGCCTCATCTCTGATTATCTGATGAAGCGTAAAAAAGCTCTTATTTCCGGAATAATATTCTCCGGCAAAGAAGTTTATATACCCGGCCTCCCGAAGATTGAAGTCTATGCAATGGCGCGGAACCTTATAGTTTGCATACTCATTGCGATCTATGACCGCCTTCGGTATCACAGCCGCATCATCCTTGGCGATGCTCGCGTCCATGAAATGAAGTCCGTATACATACGACTGTCCGCTCAGTGTCTTTAAAAACGCTGTCTTTGAGTCATCATACTTGACAAAAGTATGGCTTGTCGGAATCGTCTGTATCCCGCTGTCATTTATCGTATAAACGGAGGTAAAGGCTCCGCTGTTCTTATTGTATGAGGCGGATATATTGCTTATTGTGTAACCGGATACACGGATGTCTCCTGAGCTTCTCGGCCAATAACCGCTGCTCCTGTAGCTGGATCCCGATACGATATATCCGGTATTGATATCCTTGACAGCATATCCGTTCGCCTGATTTTCAGCCGTCAGCGGCAGGTAGGTGTCCGGTACGGTTGCAGTGGCGCTCGCTGTGGTTGTGCTCTGCGTAGTGGTCGGCTTTTGAGCAGCTGTTGATATCAGTGACAGTGTCTCCGCCGGCATGTTTGCCGCCTTGAATGTAAGCACAGCCGCTTCCTCCGCAGGAGCATATGTCGGCTCGATCTCAAAGCTTGCGTCACCTGCAGCAGAGTTCAGACGTCGATTGCTGCTGTATGACAGCCCGCTGCTGCCTACGCTCAGAACATAGTAGTAGGTTCTCCCCCAGCCCCCTCCTGAACTTGCAGAGATGTAGTAGTAGGTGGCTCCTGAGTATGTATATGCGCTCCATATGCTGTTGGATGTGCTCTGAGAGCCGGTGAGGCTCACATAATAATTTCCCCCGTATGCGTTACTTGCCAGATAAAGATAATACTCCGTTCCGTTCACATCCGTGCTGATATAGTATCCGCCTGACGCCGCTGTGACACTCCACCATGCGGCGCTGTCAATATCTGTCGTGGTGGAAAAACTGCGATTCGATGATACCGTCACATATGTTCCGTATCCGTTTGATATCACATATCCGCTTTTCCCTGCTGCCAGCACCCAGCTCCCGGACGCGTCGTCATATGCTATATAGTACCTTGTTGTAACTCCTCCGGTTGTATAGTCACTGTACAGCCTTCCGTCATCATCTCTCGTCCATGCCGTAGCCGTGGCTGAGGTATAGTCACCTGATGCGATAAGCGTCCCGCCGTCATTGTACAGATAATAGTCTGCTCCGCCTGCAGATGTGCTGATCACATACTTTCCGTCAGTATTTTCATATACATACCACTTCGAGGCGGTTTCGGAATCCGCTGATGCTGTCACCGAGTCTCCCGTCCCGGAGTAGACCATATAGTGCTCTCCGTCCGTGATATAGGAGCGCTTTGCTGCGGATATCAGCGTCCAGCATTGTGCAGTTTCATCATACTTCAGATAGTAGTCGGTCTCTCCGTCCGTAGTATATATACGATTGCTTTCCCGAATCCATGTCACTGCCGAGGTGCTGTCCGCAGTTATAGTCAGCTCTGTGCCGGACCGGCTCAGATAATACACTTCATCGTCTATATATGTCTCCAGCGTGCCGGAATCCGCGCCGGAAAAAACCCACTTTGTCGCCGTATCCTCACTGTCCCCGGTTTCAATCCCCGTCACAGTGGCGTTCAGATAGTGTGTCCCGTCAGAGGCGATCACTGCGCCCACCTCCTCATGCGAATAGGTGGTATTGATGTATGTTTTGCTGACGGTAAAGTCCGCTGCACCGATCAGATAATTATACATCGTGCTCCAGCCGCTTGAGTAATGTGCGGCAAGCGTCGCCGAGCCGGCCTTTTCATCCGTATAATTTCGTATGTACTGCGATATGATCTGAGGATTGCTGTATGCAGTCACGCTGGTTCCGTCCGCCTGCGTGACCGTGGTCTCCGTCGCATAGTATGTGGGATTCGTGCCGTTGCTCTCCATATATTCTATACGGTTGTACAGGCTGAGCATATCAATGGAGCCGCCCCATGCGTCCCCGCTTGCCTGCGCATCCGCTCTGGAGATCATAAGACCCGGCTTCGACATCTCAATCGTCGCTACATCAAGTGTGTCCTTGTACTCGTCCTCGCAGTAGCCCACCAGCATATAGTCGGACAGCTTGTCTGTCATGCTTTCCGAATCAAGCGCCTCTGCTCCGGTCTCGTTGCTGATGGTTCCGTCGCTTACCGCAATCTCCGCAAGAGTCCCGTTTACATAGCCTGCGGCCAGACCCGCAAGAGACCTTTGCGTTCTGGTTTCTATGACTATCCCGTCGATACGCAGGTTCTTTATCTCTGATATGGCGCCCGAATATGTGGCACCTCCGCTATACTCGCCGACCACTCCGAACAGTCCTATGATCTCGGCCTCTTCTCCGAGATCTGTCGCGCCGTCCTTGGCCAGCTCCTCCTTGACCTGCAGCGGCATCTCCGAATCCTTGCCCGATCCGGCCTCCATATCTGTTCCGTCAGCTCTGTTGCTTATCGTCAGATTGCTGATTGTATAGCCGTTGCCGTCAAAGCTGCCAAGAAAGGGATATTCCTTTGTTCCTATGGGCGGAAGCACCCAGCCCGTCATATTAAGATCGGCCGAAAGATAAAAATAGAACGGCTGCTCATTAAAATACCCCAGATACTGCAGCCATGCCAGATTGTAGAGCTGCTCGGGCGTCTTGATCTCGTATGCCGCCGCAGTGTCGACAGCCTTGTGCTCCTCATCCGTATATGATGTGCCGTCTGGCTTTTTGCCGAATACAGGGGATCCGTCCGCATCATAGCCTGTGACGATCTCATCCGGCTGTGATCCGTCGCCCGACTCGAAGTATCTGGCCACATAGGTTACCGATCCGGCCAGATCCACACCGGCCCTGCGGATCTCTCCGTACCAGGCCAAAGAAGCGCCGGTCGTCACGGCCAGCGCCATCAGCAGGGATATCCCTGTATATATTCGCAATATCTTCTGTCGCATCCTTTTCTGCATCATGCATCTCGTCCTTTGACTATGCGAAAGATTGGTTCGGGTGCACCCGAACCTTCGGTTACTCGGATTGTTTCGTGCTTCGCACTCCCACAATCCGGTCTCAATTCGCGAATGCTCTACGGTAGTTGCGATCGCTTGTCTCGGTGAAGTGAGATGTCACTCAACCGTGACAGATGTGATGTCGGCATTAAAGTTCTCGGTTACACGCTGGTTCAGTCGTCCCGACAGAGACTGATAATTGCTGTTCAGATAAACTTCAACCAGAGCCTGTGAGTAGTCAAACTTTATGAAGAATACCGCTGTAGTGATGCCGTTGTCATATGTGGTGGTATCATAGCCCGAGAAGTTAAATGTCAGGCTGTTTGACTTGGTTGCATCTCCAAGCTCTGTATATCTTCCGTGCGCCTCAGGAATGGCCGAAAAAAAGCTTTTTAGCTCCGGCGCGCCCTCGCCGCTCCATGTCAGCCCCTTGCAGCCCTTATATACCGTATCCGCGTCTGTCTCAGTCTCCAGTGAGGGTATCTGCACAGCCTGAGCCGCAACTACATTAGATAGATTCAGAGCGATATTTCCCTGAGTCCAATGCTTGTCAGCATCTGTTTTCGTGTATCTCAGTCCCTCATCATCTGTGGCATTCTTCAGATCTCCGGTGTTTTCCCGGTTCAGCGTGACTGTGATATCACCCTTGTCGGACACCTTCTGACCGGCTATGGTCAGGCGCATGTATACGGCTGTATCCTCGTTCCTTCCGACTACGGCATCATATCCGTTCATGGAGACCTTATCTGGAGAGCTGATCACAGCTCCGGTCGCTGATATCTTTCCGTCACTGCCGGTTGTCAGCTCACCGTAGTAAAGATTGCACTCGGTGACAGCCAGCTGTGTATCATCCGATACTATGGCCGTCTCTCCTCTCTGAGCGATGCGGCCGAAGACCTGCCATGCTCCCGTCAGCGCGGCTGCCATGATCACCACCGACAGCAGCGCCAGAACAGCCAGTATTGCAGTAACGCCGCCCTTTCCTCCGGGCAGAGAAAAGGGCGGACGCTTTTTATCATTATCCTGTGAACTCTTCATAATGGCTCCTCTCAATCACCGCCGGTTGTCGTCGGAACCACTCCAACATAGCTGACCTTCACGCTCAAGCCGATGTCATCACTGTCAGACATGCCGACCATAGCCGCGCTGTCGGTACCCTCCAGCCATACATACACCTCGACATCCACTCCTGCTGTAGTCGCGGTGCAGAGCTTTGTGGTGCCTGCCTCATATATATGCTCTGATCCCGATGACTTTTTCCCCTCATAGTCGGCCAATCCCGCGTCTCCGACTGTTATCGCAGGACTCTCAAGCTTCCATGTCGCCGAAGAGCCTGCTGTGGTTTCCTCTACTATCGCCTTGTAGTTTGTATCTGCATCTCCGTCCGTATTACCGCTTTCGGTCTCCGCTACCGGAGCATATATGAGAAGCACATCCCCGCTTTTAATTCCTACACGAACCGCCTTTTTAAAGCTGTCCTTGCCGCTTGAGGTGCCGCTGGTATTTAAGGTTACCGTGATCGGAGCGTCCGGATTCAGATATATATCAAGATCGCCGCTTTCGGTATACAGATTGTCGCATGTATAGTAGTACGCGGTTCTTTGCTGATTCTCAAAGGCATTCGTATAAACGCCTGATACCCCGGTTGAATCAAGCTCGATCCCGCCGCCTGTAGTTATCTTCGTGAAGTCATCCGCCAGCGGCGCGGATATGTCCACCGTGGTGGTTGTGGTTGATCCCGAAGCGTCAATAGTATACCCGCCCAGTCTGAAGCTGCTCGCATAGAACCAGTTCGTAAGATCATTGGTCGATATGGGATACAAGGCCGCTTCGATATTTCGTGTCACGCTTTCTGCATACTTCTTATCCTCATCCGCCTGAGCCTTCTCGCTTGACGGTCTGATATACAGGGACGGCGACGGAGTATCCGAGGTGATAGAGGAGTTGGCGCTTTCCACCTTTTTGTTGCTGGCAAACCACGCACGCGAAAGAAACGCACCCGTGGACATCCCTGCCACAAGCACGCTCACCATGATGAGCATTATCTGCTGGTGCATGCGTCTGCGCAACTGCGCGACAGACGGCACGGACTGCCCGTCCCGGACTGCCTCCTGTTCATTATCATATATGCGGTTTTTATCCCTGTTAAACAGCATAAAATGATTCCTCAAGCTCTGACCTTGGCTCATTGCTTCGCGTAACTGCGGAAAACACGCTTTGCGAGTTTTCCTCGTTATCGCGGCGTTCATCAATGTCCTGAGCAAGCTCGGACCTTGATTCATTGCTTCGCGTAAAAAAAATCAGCCGCTGCAAATATATATTATCTGCAACTGGCTGACTTATTCAAGTCCCTTTAGCTTTGCGTCACCGCTTCACAACGGCTTTGCCCCTCTATTTGTGTATACACAGTTTAACGTCACAACCGACTCTTGTCAATTATGTTTTGTTTTTACATCACAGCAGCTCTGTACGGTTCTATTTCCGCAATATCTTTTGCAATACTCGTTTTCAGTGCTCTTATATCAATATCATTTTGCATATCCAGAAAATATCGATCCGATACACCGAAGAATTTAGCCAGTCTCAAGGATGTGTCGGGGGTAATTCTCCTACCGCTGTTCAGGATAGCCTGTATTCTGGATACGGGAACATGAATGCCCTGAGCCAACTTATAGGCCGAAATATTCATCGGCTCCATGAACTCTTCTTTGAGGATTTCACCCATCGCGGGCGCTTTAATATACTCAGTCATGCTTCTCCTCCCCTCCGTTTATCGCAGCATGCCTATGCTCCGCTAATGATAATCAACGATTTCGACATGATAGAACTCGTTTCGTCCTTCTATCGAAAAGCAAATACGATACTGGTCATTGATTCGAATGCTGTATTGTCCTTCCCTGTCGCCATGGAGAGCCTCCAGGCGATTTGCGGGAGGAACTTTCAGATCCTCCAAGCATCCTGCATTGTCTATCATGATCAACTTTCGCAGCGCCACCCGCTGAATATCATGTGGGAGCTTCTTTGAAAAAATCTGCTGATAGATTTTCTGCGTCTCCTTGTCATTGAAGCTCTTTATCATGCAGCTATATTATACCCGTTTCGCGTGTATTTTCAATGGTGTGTCGCGCAGAATTTTGCATGGAATAAATGTGTTTCTATCTCATTATTCGTTGTAAAAAATGTGGTTATGCAGCGAAATTTCGTCGCAATTTTTGTGATTATATATTATACTGTGCCTATATCATAAACGGAGGTGCCCATATGTACCGTATTGCAATTGAAAAGCTATCAAAATGGAAGGAAAGCAAGCATCGCAAACCTTTGATTATCGAAGGTGCCCGGCAGGTTGGCAAGACCTGGCTGATGAAAGAATTCGGCAGACAGGCTTATGCCGATACCGTATATATCAATTTTGACTCCAATTCCAGAATGACAGAGCTGTTTGCTTCCGATCTGGATACGGAGCGGCTGATAATGGGATTAGAGTTATATATCGGACGCAAAATTGATCCTGACAATTCATTGCTGATATTTGATGAAGTGCAGGAAGTCCCGAGAGCGCTAAGTTCACTCAAATATTTCTACGAGAACGCCCCTCAATATCACATCATGTGTGCAGGATCCCTGCTCGGCATCGCTATGCATCAGGGCACATCTTTCCCCGTAGGCAAGGTGGATTTTCTAAAGCTGTATCCTCTTTCTTTCAGGGAATTTCTGATGGCCACCGGCAAAGAGCATTACGCAGAATTACTTGTTAAACAGGATTTTAAAATGATTACAGGCTTCAAGCAGACATACATCGATGCCTTGAAGCACTATTACTTTGTCGGCGGGATGCCCGAAGCGGTACAAATTTTTGTTGAAAGTTGGGATTTTAGTGAGGTTCGCAGAATTCAAAGCGGAATCCTGGCAGCATACGAGCAGGATTTTTCCAAACATGCTCCCAATGAAATTGTTCCGAGGCTGCGCATGCTGTGGAACAGCATACCCTCGCAGCTGGCAAAAGAAAATAAGAAGTTTATCTATGGTCTTGTTCGTGAGGGTGCCAGAGCCAAAGATTATGAAACAGCAATCATGTGGCTCAGCGACTGCGGTCTCGTCCACAAGGTAAGCCGCATCAGCGCAGCGGATATCCCTTTGCGGGCACATGAGGATCTTAAAGCCTTTAAACTGTTTGTGTTGGATGTCGGACTTCTTGGCTGCATGACCGGACTGCGCCAGAGCACTTTGCTTGACGGCAATAGTCTTTTTGTAGAGTTCAAAGGCGCACTGACAGAACAGTATGTTTATCAGCAGCTCAAAACTGTCGATGGTCTAGAGGTTTATTACTACACCAACGACAGAGGATCCTGTGAGGTGGACTTTGTCGTTGATACCGGTGAAATGATTATTCCCGTAGAGGTGAAGGCAGAAGTAAACCTGAAAGCCAAGAGTCTGAAAACCTATCGGGAGAGATTTTCTCCCGAAATTTCCGTTCGCACATCCATGGCGGACTATAAAAAAGAGGACTGGCTCATCAATCTGCCGCTGTATGCTATAGATCAGATTGCGAATATATAGCATGAGAATGTTTTCAAAAGATGCACTTTGATTCTGTGAGATCGCAAAAACTGTGAGATCACAAACAGGGGAGACCGCATGGCCTCCCCTGTCATATCATTCTATCCTGTCAGATCCTGCTTATGTCGTAGGCATCTTGCACTGATTCGTTACATCAACCGGATACAGTCCGTCCACCAGCTTGTATACAAAACTGGATGTACCAAATGTTGTGCTAGTCGTGTACAGCTTTGTTCCGTCTGTCATAGCTACGCTAAGCTCGTAGTACTTTGTGCCGTCGATCGCGACTGTCTTGTCATCAGTTGTCTGTGCTGTCGCTGTCGACAGATCTGTCTTTGCTGCTGTGCTTGTTGCATTCAGCTTGGTTACAGCATCTGTTGTATCATCCTGAAGTGTTATCGCAACATCCAGATTCCATGCATCCGTCAGATTTGCAAATGTCGAGTTGGTGCACTTCTTATCCATACCTTCGATCCACATACGTATGGCAACCTTATAGTACCTTGTCTCACCTGCAGCGATGTTGTCATCAATCACAGCATTTTCATTATTGGGTGTAAAGTCACAGGTCGCCACACTTGTCTCGCCCTCTACAGCTTCTGTACCATTTTGGTATTCATAACCGGTAGGTGCATATACCCACTTAAGGCTTGCCTTATCGATGGGGGCAACAGAAGTACTTTGTGTTGTTGTACCGGCATCTGTGACAAATACTGCTGTACGGAATGCCTTGATGGCCTCTGCATCTACACCGCCGTATACAAGATTAAGTCCTGTCATCACAACCTTCTGAGCAGAGGAGCCTGTGTTTACAGCCTTAAGACGGAAAACATAGTCTATATAACCCTTAGCACCATCAGTAGTCTTTATCTCATAGTTCTCAGAGAACTTGTTCTTGTATCCTGCAGATCCTGCCTCCTGGCCTGTAGTTGCATATTCAATAAATACATTATCGATTTGTGAACCGTCAGCTCTTGCATTTTTTGTGCTTGTATAGTAGAAATCATCGCCGTCAATCGTCGAAACAGGCTCCAGCAATGCGCTCTGCGACTGAACCAGCGCAGTCGCGAAATCTGTTTCAGGCACAGGAGTAGTCTGATTCTCTATTGTATCTTTCGCGATGAACAGGTTGTTGCTTACCTTTGTCGTCACGCTCATGCCTGTAGCCGTAACCTTGTTGTTTATCGCAAACCATGCATATGTCGAGCTGCCGAGTGCTATAGCTGCGACCAGCACCATTGCGATTGCAGCCATCAGCTGCCTTCTTAATGCCTTCATAATCTTACCTCCGAGTAAATTCTTTGCCGGCCTGCACAGGCCTCAAAGGCATGCTCTGCATGTCCCTGACTTGTCCGGACTGTATTTGTCCGAACTATTTCATCCGAACTGTCTCGTCCAAGCTGCATATAAAAAAACACATCTGCACCCTTTCGAAGCACAAATGTGGCAACTGGCTGACTGAGATCCCAGTCCCTCTAGTTTTGCGTCACAACCTCACGATTGCTTTGCCCTTATCACTTGGTTCGAGTATAACTGCTGCAATAGCTAAAATCAAGCTTAAATAGAGAAACAATACTGTCAATTTTGCATCGTTTTGAATACAGTAGTTTCATTCTCCCTTATTCTTTGTTTCTTATTCCTTATTCCTTATTCCCTATCACCGTTTCGCGTCACTGTGTGCCGGAAGCATCCGTGCTCTCGCTCTGCTCTCCCCCGTTGCGTCTGGTATACCAGTTCACATTCTGATACTTGAAGTAGTCGGGAGCTTCTGTTCCTGCCGCGCCGATGGGTCTGTCTCCGCTGATGCTGTCCTTGATATCCTGTATGAACTTCGCAAGGAGCGTGGTTTCATTGTTGTCCGCCGCCGCGATGTTCATAGAGAACTCGACCGAGCCGCCTATGATGTCATCGATGCACTCGGGATCGTCTCCCTCCATCCATATGACGACAGTATACTTGTTGACATATCCTACCTTGAAGTCATTCTCCTGAAATGAGCATACCACCTTGGGGCTTTCAAAGTTCACGCAGCCCTGCTCCGGCTCCCCGCCGGCAGACGGCCATGCATACACTGTTCTGACTCCGTCTCTCCATACGGCGACTCTCGCCGCCTCCTCTGCGCCCTTGGAGCTGGAGTCCAGCGTGACTCTAGCTATATAGTCCACATCCTCCTTGCCCGCATTTCTCACATAATAGGTATATGCCATATAGTTGCGTCCGTTATGACCCCCGTCCACATCCGCTATATCAAACGGCAGATCCTCTATGGATATATTGGTCGCGTCCTCCACATGACTTGCCACAAGCCTTGCGGTAGGCGATGTAAACTCGGGATCCGCCGACATGGCTATTCCCTTCCTGAAAAGCTCAAGTCTGTCCAGATTGATGGTGAAGTTGCCCATCCGCTCCTGCATGAACGCCAGTATGAAAAGAAGCGCTATCGCCATGAGCGACCCCATCAGAAAGAGTCGCATTTTGTCAAGCCTCAGCAGAGCCCGTCCTATCAGCTTCGCGCGTCTTACGGGGATATATGTGCTGAGTACATCGCGGGTATCCTCCTGATTGTAGTTGTAATCAGCCTTTCCGATATCCTCGACACGAACCATGCGGAAGCTCTGCCGCTTCTTACTTCTTTTGAAGAGTCTTTTTTTTGAGTTCTCCGGTTCGCCGTCTCTGTCCGCACGAGCAAACCGTCGAAGACCACGCGACTGCTTTTTCTGCCCCTCGGGGAGCTGAGCTTTGCCTGAGGCTTCATTCTCACCCGGAGTCTGAGTCCATCCCGGAGCCTTGATCTCGCCCGAAGCCTCCGGCTGCCCGTCACTTCGAGTATCAGCTCTCTCGGGTTCGGTCTCCTGCATCTCCTCCTCGAGCGGATCTCCTATCTCATATTCATTTGTATCGGCATCCTGTCTGTACTTGTCATGCCAGTGCTTATCATTCATAGCCTTACCTCTGTGCTCGCATCCGTTCCGGCATCAGAGCTTGTATACCTTTCTTGCGTGCTCTACATACAGAGCCATCCGCTCCTTCTCCTCCGGGTCTGCAAAGCGGTACTGGATACCGCACATGAACTTGTACATGCTGCCCTTCGGAGCCTCCCGCTCCCAGCATACGACTCCGGATATATCGTCAATCCCGGCGCCGTCCGGCTCCGTGCCCACACGCGGCAGACTGCAGTTTATGACCTCGCCCACCTCGAATCTGCTGCTCATAAAGAGCGCCATACCTCCTGCGGAGATATCCAGCGTGAAGCCCTCGCTCGGCTCTATCACGCCATCCGCATTGACAGGCCAGGTCTCCGACATATAGCTCATGCGAAGAGATATCCTGTATCGTGTGTCCTGACGCTGCGTGTACTGACGCTGGTTGCTGACCCTGCGTATCTTCCAGCAGCTTCTGAAGCCCTCCGTGACCGCATCATCGGCAAATCCCGCTATGATCATCTCCTCGGAGCCTGACTCATAGCGGAACAGGAGCTTTTGCATATTGTCGAACTCGGCTTTTCTGCCGTCGCTCATCGGTACGGTTATCAGAAATGCCGCATCATCCACCTGCTTCACGAAGGTGCATATCATATTGAATTGCGGATCCTGCCCTGCGGGCATCTCCCTTGCGGCCTGCATTCGCATGCCCGGTTTTATCGTAAGCTCAGCCATCTAAACTCTCTTTCCTGTATATGTCGCACATTTTATCATAGACCGCCTTGAATGTCTCTATGAGCCGCGGTCCGAAGGAGCCGCATTCCCCGTCAAGTATCATGCGGTACACCTGTGACGGTGCATACGCGTCCTTGTATGAGCGCGGGCTGATGAGCGCGTCAAAGACATCCGCAAGCGAAACCGCCTGCACGCCTATCGATATCTCGTCTCCCTTCAGCCCCTCCGGATAGCCTCCTCCGTCATATCTTTCGTGATGATGGAGCGCCACATCTCTGCAGCATGCAAGCATCTCCTCCTGTCCTCTGGCATGGATACGGTCTATGATCTGCGCCCCGCGCAGCGTATGACTGCGCATGATTTCATGCTCCTCCTCGCTGAGCACACCCGGCTTGTTCAATATGGCATCCGGTACGGCGATCTTTCCTATATCGTGCATCACGGCGGCCATTGCATACATATCTACGGTGCTTTTGTTCAGTCCGTAATGCGGGCTGCGCTCCGAGAGATCCGTGAGCAGTATCCTGACCAGCTCGGATACATGCGCTATATGCGGGCCGCTTTCGACATTTCGAAACTCAACAAGACCTGCCATCGTGATGAGCATGATCTGGTTGTATTCATCGAGCCTGGCCTGCTCCAGACGCTCCGACTGCTGCGCCTTGTACTGCGTGATCCTGTCGATATCGTTGCGGTAAACCCTGTACCGGCTCCTGCCTATGGGCACCAGTATCTCGGAATATGTCTTTGCCTTTCTCGAGCCGGGACGGTTCAGCACCGTCTCCATGATATACTGTCCGTCTCTGACAGCCTTTTTCAGAAAGTTCTCATCCAGCAGCCGCATGTATCTGCTCTGCGTCTCCTGCGGGATGATCCCGTGCCTCGCGTAGCTGTCTATCTGCCCGGAAAAGCTGTATGACTTCTCCATACGCACGAAGCGGCCTTTCTTCTTCTCATACGGGAACAGTCTGTCGCCGTCGATGTCTATCTCGTATATCCCGTCAAAAAGCGCCGCCAGATCCGGATCCTCGATAAATGCTTTGTTCTCCAGCGCAAGTCCGTTCTGTATCATGCCGTTGTCGTACTGGCTGGTCACGGCCTTGATATATATGATGCCGCGGTATCTCCTGACTTTTCCTGAGATCTCCGGTATCCGCTCGAATCGAAGCTGTATGTACTGCGGCTCGTTCTCTCTGCGGATACAGACTATGCTTGTAACCTCGGTTCTCCCCTCGTCAAATGCCGCCGTAAGCGACTTTCTGCTCCAGTGCTTTTGAAGTATGAGAGACGAGTCGTCATCCACCAGTTCAAGCAGATATGTCAGCAGTGCCTCGTAGCGTCCCCTCCTCGGCAGCTTTGCAGATCCGTCAGCGGCCTGACTCTGCGCATCCTCCGGGGTCTTCGAAGAATCTTCTCCCTCTCCGGTTCCGGCCTCGCTCTCATCAACTATCCTTCCCGTGCCGCTTTCGATATGATATGAGTCGCCTCCTATATCGGCAGATGCCACCAGAAGATATATCTTCTCCATGACTTTCGCGATTCTGACGCCTGCGTACCCGCCGTCACCATCCTCCGGGGAGCTCTTCGGCTGCTCCGGGCGTGAGTACCTGACTGTTTTGGATGTATTGATCCTGCGCACAGGCTCTTCCGCGCCCTCTTCGTCCTTCGGAAGGATCCCGAACATGCGAAGAGCGGCAGCTGCGCTGCGCAGCGTGCTGCCGTTCCTCGATCTTTTCTCCGTCATCCCCGTGAGAACAGCGTCTCTCGGACTTGCGGAGCCATATTCATCTGTCTCGCCGGCTTCCTGTCTCGGGCTTTCGTCTTCATCAAACACAGCGTGCCCCCTCCGGCCCGTCTCTGAAGATCCGGGCTATGCGGATCAATATCTGGCTCCCTCCGGTATGCCCGCCACCGATCCGTCGTTGAGATTATAAGTCACACCTGCTGCATCTGTAAAGCTGCCCTTTACCATGGCTCCCAGCGTTCCCTGGCTTCCGTCGCTCAGATAATACTGATATCCGCCGTCTTCTATCCAGCCCGTCACCATCCTGTGATCGGCGTCAAAGTAGTACCAGTCACTCTCTATCTGCTTCCATCCCGGCCCGACAGCTGTTCCGTTCTTGTCGAAATAGTACCACGCACCCAGCGTATACTGCCATCCCTTGACCCTGTTTCCGTCCTCATCTCTCATGGTCATCGATCCGGCTGTGTATCTGATCTCGCCGTCAGTGGTATTTGCCAGAGCCCACTCGTCGAGATTGCTGATCTCTACGGCCTTTGAGGTGAGATAATATTTGGAGGATGCGTCCGAGCCCATGGCATAAAGCTTGACATTTATAGGCTCAAGATCTGAGCTCGTGTCATCATATTCGAAGTATCCTCCCAGATCATAATAGTTTGTGCTGATGATCTCCGCATGGAGCTGCGTCTTTCCCTGATATATGGCTATCTTGTATCTTGAGGCGCGATCGACCTTCTTCCAGTTGAGCACAGTCGCCTCGTTGATATAGAGATTGCTTGGCGTCTCAAGCGTCAGCTTCGGTATATAGTAAAATGTCAGTCTCGCGCTTGTAGATGATCTCGATGTCACCTGCACATCACTTCCGCGGCAGCTGAAGACCGTGCTGCTCGTAAATTCATAGTTGTTTCCTGCCTTGAGCAGCATGGAGACCTGCACGCCGCTTCCCGCGCTCCACTGCTCCTGAGGCTGGCTGTATGTGATATTCTCTATCGTAAAGCCTGTTCCGGCCGTAAATGTAGTCGTCGACAGCTTTCCCGGCTCAACCGACTTTTCCGATACGCTGATGGCCGCCTTCGTCAGCTTGGTCAAGACAGGCGGTGACATCCTTGTCCCTGATGCAGATACCGACTGCCCCTGTGACACATATTCTCCTGACTCATTTACCGGGTACCCGTCCGGCGTAGTGGTATTTACATACAGATTGCCGTTCTTCTTGTCAAAGTAGTACCATTTCCCGCTGATCTGCTGCCAGCCCGTCTGCATGACGCCCTTGCTTGAGAAATGGTATCTCTGCCCTCCGTCGTCTATCCACTCGTTCTTGGCCTTGATGCCGCCGCTCTTGTAGTAGAACCAGGTTCCGTCCAGCTGGTACTCCCATCCTAGCTTGCCTGACTCTGCCTCGGCCTCCACGGTCTTGATGCGGTTCTTGATGGTCTTGAGAGTATCGTAGTCGATTTCCAGCTCCTCGCTCTCGACCATAGTCTCCTCGCCGCCGTTCACAGAATATACAGCGAAGTAGTAGCTTCCTGTGCCGTTGTTGGCGATATATGATGTCGCATCAAAGCTGCCTCCCGAGACCTTGCCCCAGTTTCTGATGACCCGGCTGCTGTAGCCCTTGTATATGAGAAGCTTATATGCTGTGGAGCTCTCGGCCTTCTCCCATCGGCATCTCACGGTTCCTGTCGCGGAGTCCAGATCCCACCACGCATCTCCTATAGTATAGTCCTTGTCATCATCTGTGGCGGCGTGAGCCTCGATCCGCAGCGCAGATGCCGCTGCAAGGAAGGCGCCGGTGCCTGTCAGCACAGAGGCCGCCGCTATCGCAAAAGAAGCCGCGGCCATGGTCAGTCGTCCCTTCCATGCCGCAGCTGTCATATATGTCTTATCTGTACAAAACAGACTTGTCCTCATATGTTACTTACCCGCTTTCTGTTAGCTTGATCCCATCTCGTACTGCATCCATGGAAACTATAAAGCAGGCATTTGCAAATTTCAAGTCTGCCCGGATTACGGCAGGCTTACAAAGAGCTTAAGGAATCAGTCATCTCATACCGCGCAGTCCCTGCATCCGTGCCGGGTATCCTTATGTCTGCGCAGCTGTCTCCACGCAGTCCCGAAGCGGCCTCAGATCACAACATCGGCTTCTGCGGTATATACTCATACTCCGCCGAGAGGAAGTTGTCCCAGTTGACCTCGACTCCGAGTCCTGGTCTGTCAGGCACCATCAGAAGGCCGTTTTCCAGCTTCAGGGGAGTCTTGAGAAATGCTTCATTCTCATCCCATGCGCGTCCCTGCGACTCCTGGAATACTATATTGGGCAGCGTGATATCCACATGAGCCGCCTGAAGCGTCGCCAGTATGGAATTGGAGTTGTGCGGCTGTACCTTCATGAATTTCTTGCCTGTCATGCCGCCGATGAGCTTTGTCTCAAGTATGCCGCCGTCATGAGTGAGATCCGGCTGCACCACAGACGCGATCTCCCGCATATTCTCAAAGCGGAAGCCGAAGCGCGAGAATACCCTCTCACCATGCGCTATGGGCGTGCGCACCGTGGCTGCAAGGCGCTTATAGCCTGCTATATCCTCCGGATATACCGGCTCCTCTATGTACATGAGTCCCAGCGGCTCGGCCTTGCGGAAATACTCTCTCATGGTGTCGATGTCCGTGCAGTGCACATCAACCATCAGATCTACATCCCAGCCCACGGCCTCTCTCACCGCCTTGAGCATGTCTATGCCGTGCTTAACCCGGTGAGGATCGCTGGCGGGAGTGCAGAACGGACCGCCCTTGAGCGCCGTAAAGCCCTTGGCTACTGTAGCAGCGGCGGTCTCGGCAGCCTTCTCGGGTGATCCGCCCATGCCCCATCCGCCGTATACGCGGACGCCGTCTCTCTTTTTTCCGCCGAGCAGATTGTAGATCGGCTCGCCCAGCGCCTTGCCTATGATATCCCAGAGTGCGCACTCAACGCCTGCAAACGCCGTGATATTTACAACGCCGCCGCTTGAGCGCCACGCGTCCAGCGCATAGTAGTTGTGGAACATATCATTGATGCAGAATACATCCTTGCCTATCATCAGATATGCCAGATCGCTCTGGATAGCCTCGTACACTGCCTTTTCCTTCTGTCTGAGCGTGCATTCGCCCACACCGGAGATGCCCTCGTCCGTATCGACCTTGACCCAGATGACATTGCGTCCGACAGACTTGCGCATATATGTATTTATAGCTGTAATCTTCATGCCTGCACCTCCTCATATCCTTCCAGATCAGGCTCCGCACCCAGACCCGCCGCGCCGTCATTCAGGATCAGCTTTCCGTCCTTTATCTCATGAGCCAGCCTCCATGTGCCTGAAGCCCGTTCCAGATCGGCAAGCGAGATGTCAAGCTGCGACAGATTGGCCGCTACTGCCGCGCTGTGGATATTGGCCAGGAATCCTCCGAAGCTCTCATATGTATACGAAACCTTCAGATAATGCGCCTCCGTCAGAGTCGTCACTATGCGGGTCTCGCATATGCCGCCGATGGTATCAGTGTCAAATGTGACGGTAGCCACATCTCCCTTTTCTATAAACTGCTCCAGCTCCAGCACTGAAGCGGCATATTCTCCGTCCTCCATGGGCTGATCAAATGTCTGAGCCAGCTTGTATATGCCTCCGAAGTCTCCGTACAGGCAGGGATTTGAGACACACGCTATCTCCATATCCTCGATATCCTTAAAGAGCGACATGGTCTGATCATGGTCAAGTATATGATCCAGATCCAGTGTTATCTTTATATCCGGTCCTACGGCCTTCCTGACGGCTCTTATCACATCCGCGGCCGGAGTCATCACCAGCCTGCGGAAATCCAGCGTGGCAAAGGGCAGTCCGTGAAGCGGATTGAACTTAATGGATGTGTATCCCTTTGCAACAACCTTTACCGCCGCCTCTGCATACTCCTGCGGCGTGACACAGTCGGTATCCCATCCGCATGCTCTCAGCACTATGGGACGCAGCATCTTTCCTCCCAGCAGGTTGTATACCGGCTGTCTTGTCTTCTTTCCGAAGATGTCCCACATGCAGGCCTCTACAGCTCCCAGAGCTGATGAAAGCGGTCCGTTGTCATGGCATCTGAACATCTCTCCCATGCTCTCCGTGTTGTAGACGGATCTTCCTATGAGTCTGTTCTTCACCAGTCCCAGAGTAAACTGTGCGATAGGACATGCAAGCTCGCTGTAGCCCTTCAGGCCGTTCTCCGCCTCTACCTCCACGATAGCCGGAGCGCCTGTCTTTTTGTACAGGCGTATCGCCTTGATCTTCATAAATAACCCCCTTTGCGGTGTTTGAATCCTGCGTACCAGGTCAGTGTAGCACGCAAACACCCCGTACACAATGTACGGGGTGTTATACATTCCATACCTCTTCGTTTCCTCGCGATGCTCAGCGGTTCGCTGTCTCCACTCCGCCGTCGCGCTTCGCGCTCGAGCGATCGTGGACAGCTATCGCATGGCACTTCGTAAACGCGTGCTGCTTGCGCGGCACGCGAACTCAGTGCTCAAACTCAGTGCTCATCGGCTGAATTCGCTCAGCACCAGACCGGGGTTGCGGTCCAGAGTCATCCGTATGCTCCATTCATTTGCCCAGATCAGCAGCGGATTGCCCTTCAGATCCTCCACGCGCTTCATATCGCTGGTGCCCTGCAGCCTGTCCACGGGAACAGGAGTCTCGACAACCCAGCGGATATGCTCATAGGGGAGTATATCCATCGCAACCTCGACATTATACTCATTCTTCAGTCTGTATGTCAGCACCTCAAACTGCAGCACGCCGACCACTCCGACTATGATCTCCTCCATTCCGGTATTCATCTCTCGGAATATCTGGATGGCTCCCTCCTGCGCTATCTGATAGATGCCCTTCGTGAACTGCTTGCGCTTCATCGTATCCACCTGACGAACCCTCGCAAAATGCTCCGGGGCAAATGTCGGTATGCCCTCGAACTGCACTTTCTTCTTCGCCGTGGATATGGTGTCTCCTATGGAGAATATGCCCGGATCAAATATGCCGATGATATCTCCGGCGTATGCCCTCTCTACGATCTTGCGCTCGTCCGCCATCATCTGCGTCGACTGATTCAGGCGCAGCTTCCGGCCGGTCTGTACATGATCGACCTCCATTCCGGCCTCGTACTCACCCGAGCAGATGCGCATGAAGGCGATGCGGTCACGATGCGCCTTGTTCATATTGGCCTGTATTTTGAATACAAATGCCGAGAAGAACTCATCCTGCATGGGATCAACTATCCCGTCCAGCGTCTCTCTGGGCAGCGGTGATGTGGTCATCTTAAGGAAATGCTCCAGAAATGTCTGCACACCGAAATTGGTCAGCGCCGATCCGAAAAATACCGGCGAGAGCTCGCCCCTGTCAACCCTTGCCTGATCGAGCTCGTCGCTGGCTCCGTCCAGCATCTCTATATCATCCAGAAGCTGTCTGTGAAAGCCCGGCGTGATGAGCGAATCCAGCTCCGGATCCTGCGCGTCTATGTATCTTGTCTCAACCTCCTCCATACCCGCATGCGCGGCTGTGAAGAGATTCACCTTTCCTGATGTGCGGTCATAGACCCCCTTGAAGCTCTTGCCGCTTCCTATCGGCCAGTTCACCGGGCATGTTCTTATGCCCAGCACCGATTCTATCTCGTCCAGCAGCTCGTAGGGATCTCTCGAATCACGATCCAGCTTGTTTATAAATGTAAATATGGGAATATGGCGCAGTGTACATACCTTGAAGAGCTTGATGGTCTGCGCCTCCACGCCTTTTCCCGCGTCGATGACCATGACCGCTGAATCTGCAGCCATGAGCGTACGGTATGTATCCTCGGAGAAGTCCTGATGTCCCGGTGTATCCAGTATGTTGATGCAGAAGCCGTCATAGTTGAACTGCATCACGGATGATGTGACGGAGATTCCTCTCTCCTTTTCTATATCCATCCAGTCTGAAACTGCGTATTTCTGTGTCTTCTTGCCCTTTACGGAGCCTGCCAGATTGATAGCTCCGCCGTAGAGCAGGAACTTCTCCGTGAGTGTTGTCTTCCCGGCATCCGGGTGGGATATGATTGCAAATGTGCGTCTCTTCTTTACCTCATCAAAAAGCATGTTTTTTAATACCCCACTATGATACCGTTTCTCTCTGCATAGAAGCAGTCGAGACCTCTGGTCTTATATATACTGATCATCTCGGCGTTGATGCCGAGCTCCCTGACTATGCTGTCCTTGAGCTGCTGAGCCAGCTGAGGATTGTTTACATGAGATATCACTATCTCGTTGTCCGGACGGTTGCGGCGCTCACGGATGTCCCCGATGATGGAGGCTATAACCTTGGCATTGCCCCGTGCGCTGTTCTTCAGCTTTATGCGGCCCTCTCCGTCGTCCGTGCCGATGCCCCACAGCTTCAGAGCCTTTGCAAAGAAGCCGACTATGGGCGTCACACGGCCGTTCTTTATCAGATTGTTGTATGAGCAAAGCGCAAAAACAGTATGGGTATGCTTTGCCTGATCCTTGGCCATCTCCACGACCCTGTCAAAATCATATCCCGCCTTGATGCACTCTATAACCTTGTTGATGATGATGATATTGGTCGGGCCTGTGCCGCCGGAATCTATGACATCCACCTTCTTGTCCGCGTGCTTTTCCTGTATCATGTGGCGCCCGGCCATAGCGGCATTGAAGCTTCCCGATAGATTCTGAGATATGGTAAATGCTATCGCATGCCCCTGCCTCTCGAAATACTGAAGCCACTCTCCCGGCGACGGGCATGCCGTCTTTCCTGCTTCGTGTGAGCTGTCTATCAGATCAACCAGATGATCCACATCCAGCTTTTCATCATCCACCAGCTCCTCTTCCCTGAAGCTTATCTTAAATGGTATAGTCTTAAAGCTGATCTTGTTCTCCGGATCCTCGAAATCATACAGATCACAGCTGGTATCGGCGATAAGATTCCACATAATACTACCTCCGCACTGATATGCACCTAAACTGTCGCTTCATTATAGCACCCAAAGTAATGAATCACCACATAAAAGTGATATGTGGGTAATAACAATCTTTTTCTTGTTGTCATTTCCATAAATGAACGATATATTAGATGGTATCAATCGAAATCTATTGAGGTAACCTATGAATTTTCAAAATCTTGAATACTTTATAACGGTGGCCAAGGAACGCAATATAACCCGGGCGGCAGAGTCGCTCGGCATCACCCAGCAGGCGCTCAGCAATCAGATCAGCCGTCTGGAGCAGGAGCTCGGATGCAGTCTGTTTGACCGCAAAAACGGCTTTGAGCTGACCCCCTCGGGACGCTGCTTCTATGACTCCTCGGTCAAGATACTTGACATAAATCAGGAGACAGCCAATCTGCTGAACGATATCAATGACAACCAGCGCGGAGAGCTCCGCATAGGCATATCATTTTCCCGCGGGCAGGCCATACTCCCGCTCCTGCTCCCTGAGTTTCAGCGAATGTATCCGCATGTGACCCTGCGGGTCACGGAGGGCGTCACCGAGACCCTCGAGGCGGCATTTGAAAAGGGACAGATAGATCTGCTTTTTGAATATGCTCCGTTCTCGCTCGATTCCGCCGTAACCACCAATCTCATGCGTGAGAAGGCATATCTCGCCGTACCGCGCACGCTTCTGGAGGAAAACTTCGGCAGCGAGGCCGACGCTGTGATAGAGGAGTATCACAAAAAGCCTGATCTTAAGATATTCAAGGACTTCCCGTTTGTAATGCTCAAGGAGCATGACCGCATCCGCTCGCTTGTACTGAGGGAGTTCACATACAACGGAGTGTCTCCGCACATAGTCATGGAGACGCAGAACATCCAGACCGCGTTTGTGCTGGCCACAGAAGGACTGGGGATCGCGGTTATCCCCGAGATATATCTTCGAAGCCCCTATACGGTATGCAGCCGTGAAAATCCGGAGGTTGAAAAGAAAGCCTTGATACTTCCCTTCCCCGGCAATCGCTATATAGATACAGTGGCTATCGGATACAACTCCGGGAGATATGTCAGTAAGATCGCAAAAAGCTTCATAGAGCTCAGCGAAAGAAGATTCAGACAGATAGCAGCAGAATGAGAACAGGCGGCCCGCAGGCCGCCTGTTTTTATGAGCAATCAAGTTCCGCTGTCACATGCCTCAAACCGCTTCTTCTGTTCAGCTTCCTCTGTCCAGCCTCTCTGACAACCACTCACTGGCCACTGACCTCTACCCACTAACCACTGCCCTCAAAGCGTCTCCTCCGCCAGCTTTTTAAACACCGGCAGAGATCTCTCTATCATATCATGCGATACGCAATACGCTATTCTCACATAGCCTTCGACTCCGAAGCTGTCGCTCGGAACCAGAAGCAGATCATGCTTCATGGCCTTTTGTGAGAATGCCGCGGCATCGCCTCCCGGACATTTCATAAACAGATAAAAGGCTCCGTCCGGATGTATGCACTCAAAGCCCATGTCGGTCAACGCCTCGTACATGGTATCTCGATTCCTTTTATATGCTTCAAGGTCGGATGTCAGATCCGTACACTCGGCCACAACTCTCTGCATCATGGCGGGAGCGCATACGAAGCCGAGCGCACGGCCTGCTCCGGCTATTGCCGCCATGATCTGTGATGCATCCGGCATAGCCGACGGCACATAGATATATCCGATGCGCTCTCCCGGAAGAGACAGCGACTTGCTGTACGAATAGCATACTATGGAATATCTGTATTCATTCGGGAAGAACGGAACCTTGATATCCGCGTCATATACCAGCTCTCTGTACGGCTCATCCGCGATCAGATAGATCGGATGTCCGTATGTGCTGCCCTTCTCCTCCAGCAGACCGACAAGCCGTCTTACATTCTCCGCAGTAAGGATCGAACCTGACGGATTGTTCGGGGTATTGATGATGACGGCCTTTGTATGCGGTGTAATCACCCTTTCCAGAGCCTCAAAGTCTATCTGGAAAAGCTTCTCATCCGCCGGACATACCACAAATTTGGCTCCCGCATTCTCGGCATATACTCTGTACTCCGGAAAGAACGGAGCTATCGCTATATACTCATCATCGTCTGATTTGAGCGCCTTCAGAGTGATGGTCAGCGAGGCCGCCGCACCGCATGTCATGTAGAGATCACCGGCCGCCGCATTGCAGCTGAATCTCCTGTTCAGGTCTGCTGCGATCTTCTCTCTCACCTTCAGATCTCCCGCAGCCGATGTATATCCGTGCAGCGTAACCGCGTCCATGGAGCTCTCCAGCTCCATGATAGTCTTCTTGACCTTTGCGGGAGGCTCTATGCTGGGATTGCCCAGAGAAAAGTCGTATACATTGTCCCTTCCGACCTCTGTCGCCCGGCGGCTTCCGTACTCGAAAAGATCACGGATCGCAGATCGTCCTGTTCCGAGCTCATACATATGTTCATTAATCTGTGCCATTCATTCTCCTTCCCAGCTTAAATGCCCTCTCATTGATCTCATATGTCCGGGGCTTGACGGTTGCCTTGAGCGCCTTGAGCCATTTCTCCTCGGGTATATCAAAGTATCCTGACAGTCTTCCGATCAGCACTATGTTGGCCGCCTTGGCAAAGCCCGCCTGCTCAGCTAGCGCGAGCGCATCCACCGCGTCCACATCTATGCCGCGGCTTCTGAGCGTATCAAGCACATCATGCGGATACTCCGCCGCGCCTATGATGACAGGCATCGGATCTATCTCCTGATCATTGACTATGACCTTGCCGTCCGGCTTCAGACACTGTATATATCTGGCAGCCTCTATCTTCTCAAATGCAAGTATATAATCCGCCTCTCCCTCGGAAATGACGGGGGAATATACCCTGTCGCCGAATCTCACATATGTGACCACGCTTCCGCCGCGCTGGCTCATGCCGTGCACCTCGGACATCTTCACATCATAGCCCTCGTCGACCAGAAGTCTGCCGAGCAGATTGCATGCCACGAGGGTTCCCTGTCCTCCGACTCCGACGATCATGATATTTCTTGTCATCGTCCTGCACCTCCTTCGCTGTCCGCAGAGCCGCCGCCTGCTGTCTTCGCCGCGCCTTCAGCCCCTGCCGCTTTTGCCACTTTTGCGGCCTTGGCTCTGTCTGCCAGCTCCTTGCCCGTTCTGTTGATCATGGCATCACCCGTGATAGCATCAAAGCGGCACATCTGCTTGCATACGCCGCAGCCGATGCACAGCGTGGGATCTATATGCGCCTTGCCGTCCTTGATGGATATGGACGGACAGCCGATCCTCATGCATGACCTGCATGTCACGCAGCTGTCCTTATCTACTTCCAGCGGAGGAAGCGGCTTTACGGATTTGAGCAGTGCGCACGGTCTTCGCGATATGATAACCGACGGCTCATCCGCCTCGAGCTCCTCCATGATCGCTCTTTCGGTTTCCTCAAGATCATACGGATCGCATACTCGAACCCTGTTTATCCCGAGCGCTCTGCAAAGCATCTCGAGATCTATCTTTGTGGCCGGATCTCCCTTTATGTTGTATCCCGTGGTGGGATTCTGCTGATGTCCCGTCATGCCGGTTATGGAGTTGTCAACTATGATGACGGTGGCATTGCTTGCATTGTAGGCTACATTGGCAAGTCCCGTCATGCCGCTGTGCATGAATGTGGAGTCTCCTATGACGCTGACCGTTCTCTTGGCGTCTCCACCGGCCTTGAGAAAGCCGTGGTTGCCGCTTATCGAGGCTCCCATGCAAAGCACGGAATCTACGGCATTCAGCGGTGCCGATGATCCGAGCGTATAGCAGCCTATATCTCCGAGCACCGTGATGCCGTGCTTTGACAGCTCATAGAAAAGTCCTCTGTGAGGACATCCCGAGCACATGATCGGAGGGCGTACAGGCACATCCACCGGCTCCGGATGCTCCTTTTGAGGAAGCCCGAATGCTTCGGCGATGATCCGCTGTGAAAACTCATATGTGACAGGGAGTATGTTCTTTCCCTCGACAGCAAGCCCCATGGCCTTGCAGGCGTCCTCTATGACCGGATCCAGCTCCTCGACGACGACTACTCTCTCATACTTCCCGCAAAAGCTCCTGAGGAGTTCCTGCGGAAGCGGGTTGAGAATGCCGAGCTTCAGCACCCCTACGGTATCTCCGAATACCTCCTTTACATACTCATAGCATGTTCCCGAGGTGATGATCCCCAGCTTTGTGCTTTTGTCCGCTGCCGGCTCGACCCTGTTGAGCGGTGATGTCTCCGCATACTGCGCGAGCCTTTTCATGCGCTCCTCCACGATCGGATGCTTTTTCATGGCATTGGCCGGCGCCATGATGTACTTCGCCGGGCGCTTCTCGTACGGAACAGGCTCTCTTTCGATCCTTTCCTCCAGCTCTACGCTGCACTGCGAATGCGCTATTCTGGTGCATGTACGAAACAGCACAGGCGTATCGAACTGCTCCGATATGTCAAATGCAATCTTGGCATACTCCTTGGCCTCTCTCGAGTCTGCGGGCTCTATCATCGGAAGCTTGGCGGCGATGGCGTAATGCCGCGAGTCCTGCTCATTCTGTGAGGAATGCATGCTCGGATCGTCCGCCACACATACGAGAAGGCCCGCATTGACTCCGGTATATGAAAGCGTAAAGAGCGGGTCCGCTGCCACATTCAGTCCTACATGCTTCATACCGCAGGCGCTTCTTTTTCCTGCCAGAGACGCGCCGTACGCGGTCTCCATGGCCACCTTCTCATTCGGCGCCCATTCCGCATAGATCTCGTCATATGTCGCCGCGAACTCCGTGATCTCTGTAGAGGGCGTTCCCGGATACGCGGAAACCACGCATACTCCGGCCTCATACAGTCCTCTTGCCACGGCCTCATTGCCAAGCATAAGTTTTCTTGCCATTTCATCTCTCCTCATGTAACAATGTGCTGCATCACTTCCTGATCTGCTGCTCCACCAGCCTTGTTGCTCCGTACCTCTCCCGAAGCAGCGGCTTTTCTATCTTGCCTGTGGGATTCCTCGGAACCTGTGCAAATATGATCCTTCTGGGTCTTTTGTACTTCGGAAGCGCTCTGCAGAACTCTCCGATCTCCTCCTCGGTGGCGGATGCTCCCTCCTTCAGCTGTATGACAGCTGCCGCGATCTCGCCGAGTCTTGCGTCCGGAAGACCTATAACCGCTACATCGTTTATCTTATCATTTGTCCGAAGGAAATCCTCTATCTGTACCGGATACAGGTTCTCGCCTCCGGATATGACCACATCCTTCTTTCTGTCCACGAGATAGATAAAGCCGTCCTCATCCTCCATGGCCATATCACCGGTCAGGAGCCATTCGCCGCGCATCACCTCCTCGGTGGCCGCAGGATTCTTGTAATACTCCGTCATGACGCCGCCGCCCTTGACGGCCAGCTCTCCCACATCGCCCCGCTTTACGCGGTTCATGTGGTCATCCACTATCTCCGCCTCCCATCCGTATCCGGGCTTTCCGATGGCGCCGACCTTGTCGATGTGATCTATTCCCAGATGCACGCATCCGGGGCCTATGGACTCGGACAGTCCGTAGTTCGTATCATACAGATGATTCGGGAAGTATTTCTTCCAGTGTCTGATCAGTGACGGCGGTACAGGCTGTGCGCCGATATGCATGAGTCTCCACTGATCCAGTCTGTAGTCGGAAAGCTTCACCTTTCCGCTTTCTATGGCATCAAGTATATCCTGAACCCACGGTACCAGCAACCATACTATGGTGGCCTTCTCGTTTGATACCGTCTGCAGTATCCACTCCGGGCTGACTCCTCTGAGAATCACGGCCTTCGAGCACGAAAGCAGCGAGCCCATCCAGTGCATCTTCGCTCCCGTATGATAAAGCGGAGGGATCAGCACAAAGACATCATCCCTCGTCTGGCCGTGATGAGCCTGCTCTGTCATGGCTGCGGTCATCAGCGACCTGTGCTTGTGCAGTATAGCCTTCGGAAATCCCGTGGTTCCGGATGAGAAATATATGGCCGCGAAATCATCATCATCCATGTCTACGGGCGGGCATGTGCTGGAGCAGTACGGGATGATATTGTCATAGTTCAGCGCGTACCTGGGTGTGTCCTTCTCGTCTCCTACAAAGAAAAACGCGTCTATCTTTTGGGCAAGCCGGTCCTGTATGCTGTCCACACGATCCAGAAATTCCGTTCCGAAGATAAGCATCCTCGTATCGGACAGATCCGCGCAGTATGCTATCTCCTCGGCAGTATATCTGTAATTCATCGGAACTACAACCGCTCCGGTCTTTAAGACTCCGAAGTATATGGGCAGCCATTCTATGCAGTTCATCAGCAGTATGGCTACCTTGTCGCCTTTTTTTACCTCTCTTGTCATGAGAAGATTGGCGAAGCGGTTCGCTCTTGTATCGAACTCCTTCCATGTTATCTCCCGGCGGTATCTCCCGGCGGAATGGGAGCTCTCGATCAGATTGTATTCGCTCCATTTCGTGTCTTTGTCCGGCTGATTGGCCGGATTTACCTCGACCAGCGCCACGTCATTGGGATGAATCTTGGCATTTCTCTCGAGCATCTCTGTGATCGGCATACATTGTCCTCTCTTTCCTGATATCTTCCGGTGCATCCTGGCATCCGGACTTTCGGTTGTACGGAACATTCCGTACTGCGCAGCCGACTCTTTCCGTGTCTCATTCTATGAAAAAGCCCTCCGCGCTTAACTGATAAGCGCAGAGGGCGATGTTTCTCGCGGTACCACCTCTGTTTTACGATGCATTTACAGGCATCGCCTCATCGGGCACATACATGTCCTGCCTGTTTTACGGTCGGCCTCCGTCACGGCTTTAATCTGCGTATCCGCACAGATGTTCACCATGCCGCTCTCCGGGTGTATTCGGCTTTCGTCTCCTGCACTGTCTCGCACCGGCCGACAGCTCTCTGAGGCTCAAGACGGGCTTACTTATCCCGGGTCTTCGCGTTTGAGTGAGATTATATGTTCGCGGATATCCGCTGTCAAGCTGAAGAATGAGTTTTGACAGTGCATTCAAATAA
>CAVIJY010000003.1:0-12249 GCA_963643215.1 Lachnospiraceae bacterium
TTCTTTTATCTCTTCTTCCGCGGGAAGTTTTATTCTTCGGACAAATAGACATTTTTCACACCTCCTTACACTGACCGAGTCATTCTACACTACGCATCTGTCTTTGTCAAGCAGACTTTTAAGCCTCAACCAGTGCCTTTGTGTCTCTTGCTATAGCCAGCTCCTCATTTGTCGGGATGAGCATGACCTTAACCTTGCTGTTTGCCGTTGAAATGACTCTCTCCTCACCGCGTACATTGTTGCATTCATCGCAGATCTCTACGCCGAGGTAGCCGAGATACTCGCAGATAAGCTTGCGCGCCGACGGATCGTTCTCGCCTACGCCTGCTGTAAATGCTATCGCATCCACACCGTTCATGGCTGCCGTATAAGCACCTACATACTTTGCGATCCTGTAATAGTATGCATCAAGACCGATCTGTGCTCTCTTGTTGCCCTCTTTTGCGGCAGCGCCTACATCACGGAAGTCGGAGGATACGCCGCTCATTCCGAGGATACCGGACTTCTTGTTGAGGATGTTGAGCATCTCATCTATGCTTATGTTCTCATGATTGCATATAAACTGAAGGATCGCCGGGTCAAGATCGCCGGAGCGTGTTCCCATGATCAGACCCTCAAGCGGGGTGAGACCCATGGATGTGTCAACGCACTTTCCTCCGATGGATGCGGAGATTGATGCACCGTTGCCCAGATGGCATACGATAACCTTTGCTGTCTTGGGATCAAGACCTCCGAACTTGATGGCCTCCTTGGATACGAAACCGTGGCTTGTTCCGTGGAATCCGTAGCGGCGGACATGGTACTTCTCATAGTACTCATAGGGAATGCCGTACATATAGGCCTTCTCCTCCATGCCCATTCCGAAGGATGTATCAAATACAGCCACATTCTTCTTGCCTGGCATAGCCTTCTCGCATGCCTCGATACCCATGAGGTTTGCCGGATTGTGAAGCGGTCCGAGGTCAAAGCACTCTCTGATAGCTGCCTTGACATTCTCATCTACGATGATGGACTGTGTATACTTCTCGCCGCCGTGCAGCACGCGGTGTCCGATAGCCGAGATCTCATCCGTGCTCTTGATGACGCCGTGCTCAGGATCCGCAAGTGCCTCCATGACTATCTCGATAGCCTCCTTGTGTGTAGGCATCGGCTTTTCAAGGATGAATTTGTCTTTTCCGATGGGGGTATGTGTAAGAACCGATCCGTCGATTCCGATTCTCTCGCACAGTCCCTTTGCGATCAGGCGCTCATTGTCCATATCGATGAGCTGGTACTTAAGTGATGATGAACCGCAGTTGATAACCAATATATTCATTTCTGTTCTGTCTCCCGTATATTTACTGATTCTGAGCCTGTACTGCCGTGATTGCCACAACGCCTACGATATCCTGCCATGAGCATCCGCGGCTGAGATCGTTGACGGGAGCTGCGATACCCTGGCACATCGGGCCGTAGGCATCTGCCTTGGCAAGTCTCTGAACGAGCTTGTAGCCGATATTGCCGGCATCCAGATCCGGGAATACAAGTACATTGGCATGTCCTGCCACAGCCGAGCCGGGAGCCTTGCTCTCGCCTACTGAGGGAACGATAGCCGCATCGAGCTGAAGCTCTCCGTCGAGCATCAGATCAGGCGCCTGCTCCTTGGCGATTCTTGTAGCCTCGACAACCTTATCCACATCAGCATGCTTTGCCGAGCCCTTCGTGGAATGAGAAAGCATAGCCACCTTCGGCTCTGCTCCTACCAGCATCTTGAAGCTCTCTGCGGATGACAGAGCGATAGCCGCCAGCTTCTCCGGATCGGGATTCTGCTCAAGTCCGCAGTCTGCAAATACAAATGTTCCGTTCTCACCGTACTCGCAGTTCGGAACCTCCATAAGGAAGAACGCAGATACGAGCTTTGTTCCCGGCTTTGTCTTTATCAGCTGAAGGCAGGGTCTGAGAGTGTTGGCCGTAGAGTGGCATGCACCGCTGACCATACCGTCTGCATCACCCGACTTGATCATCAGGCAGCCGTAATATGCATAGTCGCTGAGCATCGTCTTGCGGGCATCCTCATGTGTGAGTCCCTTGGACTTGCGAAGCTCTACAAAGAGATCCTCATAGGCCTGTGTCTTCTCATAGGTGTTGGGATCGATGATCGTTGCACCGGTGATATCGCAGTCGCCCTTGTTGGCCTCGATCTGCTCGGGTGTTCCGATGATGATGATGTTTGCGAGTCCCTCCTTCAGAACTGCCTCTGCAGCCTTGAAGGTTCTGTTGTCCATGGACTCCGGAAGGATGATAGTCTTCTTATCAGCCTTGGCGCGAGCCTTGATCTTGTCCATTACTCCCATAATATTTCTCCCTTCGAAGTGGATCACATACTAACAAAAACGCCCGCAGGCGTATCCAAACATGTAAATTATAGTTGATTCATTTGAGCCTATCAAGTCTTAATATCCGAACACATGCACTGCGAATGCCCGGGCTGCAGGCCTTTGCGCAGCTTCGCATCACGGCGCTTATGCCCTTTACACGACCGCACAGTGCCTTCTTCATCTCTGCATCAAAAACACACCCGGCTGTCGTGTGTTCCGAAGGATGTCGTTAGTGTTTGCACCGGACACCGACAATACACGCCTGCGCGCATACTCCTCCCGGACCGGGTGTGCTCCGAATATTGTATCATCTGAGCCGGTTCATGGCTACTGCCCGTTCCAGCTCTCGACCATCTCCACAAAGTTTCTGACCGCGGGATTCTTCAGCGTCTCCTTCTTGTACAGAAGCCATGTTCTCCTGATAAAGCTTGATCCGTCGGCAAAGCTCAGCGGTATGGAGTAAAGCTGCTTATCATATTTGAAATACATCTCATCCGGAAAGATGCTGAAGCCCAATCCGTACTGAACCATCCACGCCGCTATATCTCCGGTAGGAACCTTGAAGTTCGCCGTCAGTGTCTTTTTAAAGTTTTCATTCCACCATCGCTGAATAGCCGCCGTGATGGCCGGATTCTTGTTGAAATCAATATACGGCATGTCCTGCAGATCAGCGATCTCAAACGGTCTGCTGCATGCCGCAAAAACTTGATCCTCGCTTACCAGCTTTCTCTCCAGAAATGTGTCCACTGTATTGAACCTGGCAAAGCATACATCAAGCGCAGAGTATTCTACATTTTCCGCAAGTTCATTGCTCAGCGCCGTGATCAGGTCTATCTCAACCTCCGGATATTTCTGAGCATATTTTGCCAGAAGCTTCGGTATGAAATACCGTGCATACGAGGCCGTCGTTCCTATCCTGATAGAGCATTTGACCCCTTCATTTCTGGCCGCTATGTCGTCTCTGGCATCCTGTATCGCCTGTATGATCTTTGCGGCATGCTGCGCGACGACTTTCCCCTCCGGTGTGAATTCCGAGCCCTTTCTGCTCCTGTGCACAAGCTGTATTCCGAGCTCCTCCTCTATCAGCTGTATCCGCTTTGTCAAAGTCGGCTGTGCGATATAAAGCATCTCTGATGTCTTGGTGATACTTTTTGTCTTTTCGAGCGTCGCTATGATCTGCCAGTCAAAATCTCTCATCGCATCTCCCCCGCAAGCTTTCTTCGGCATATGCTGCATATTCGATATGTAGCTACTATATCAAAAAAGAAGAAAATATATAACTAAAAGAGCACCCCCTTCGGAGTGCCCTCTGCCGATGCTTCCATACTCAATACATGTTCAGCGGGTAGAATATAGCGATATACGCTATCGAAATGGCAACACAGATAAATGTAAGCGGAAGCCCCGGTCTCACATAGTCCATAAATCTGTATCCGCCCGGCTCAACCGCCATGGAATTGGCAGGCATCGCTACCGGTGTCGCTATGGCGATCGATGCGGCAAAGCGGATAGCCGTCAGCATAGCCTTCGGATTGATTCCAAGCGCCTCTGATATCAGCAAAGCGATTGGTGTCAGCAATATGATAGTTGCGGCATTGGACATAAACTGAGTCAGCGGTGTGACGAACAGGAAAACCAGTACAACTATGAGCAGCGGACTTCCTACGCTTGAGAACAGTGACTGCGCCGCACCTGCGATAAGCTCCGCCGCGCCGGAGTTTGTCATGGCTGTGGCAACCGGAACCAGTGCCGCATAGATGATAAGGCCTGATGTAGGAATAGCACGGGATGCCTCCTTAACAGTCAGACAGCCGCTTCCCACAACGATGATTGCTCCTATGATCGCCATGAAATGAAGCTTTATACCGATTTGCTCCTCAAATATCATTCCCACGAGCGTCAGGAACATGACCGCGATGGAAAGCCATGTCTTCCATGCCGGAATGCTTGAATAGTCTCCGACAGACACATCTGCGGCATCATATTCGCCTTCATTGTTCGGCACATCAGGAAGAAGTCCGTATCCGATGGTTGACATGTATACAGCTGATGTCAGCAGCAGGATTATCGACAGCGGAGCCCATTCAAAGAAGCTGAATGTAAGTCCTGTTCCAAGCCCCTCCAGCGCTTCCTTAAGAAATGGTCCTGATGTCGTACCGACGATCGAGATTCCTCCGCCGAAGCAGCATCCTACGATGACCGGATACATCAGCTTTGATCTCTTCATCCCTGTTGAAAGCGAGATACCCAGAATCAGTGCTATCAGCAGTCCGGCAGCACCTGTGTTGGAAAGAAAGCCTGACATAAGGCCGGAGAAAAGAATCGTAACGAATATGAGCTTTCGTTCATTGTCAGCAAATTTGGTCAAAACCCTGGCTATCTTGGCAGCTCCTCCGGTCTTAAAGACAGCCTCTCCGATGATGGCCATGCATACGATTATAAAAGCAGTGCTTGATGAAAATGCCGACAAGGCCTTTGAGGCGTCGACAGCACCGGTCAGATAAAATGCCACGCACATGCTCATCGCCGTGACCGGAAGCGGAAAAATCTCTGTAACAAACAGAACTATACCTATCAGCAGTATCAACAAAACCGCAATTGCCATAATGCCCCCTCTATTCTGATATTGTGTATGGTGGATTGCACTTAGTAAAGCCTGAGAGCGATTCAGAGCGGCCTCAATCCAAATGCACCCTGCAACACCTCCTGTTCTAATGTTTTATCCCCGGCATTTCCAATAGCGTTTCTTTTCATGATTTTTGTTAAAAAGCTATGACTCAAATATTAACCGCGCTTTTATCATTTTAGTGCAGAGCAGATTCAGAGCGGTGCGCCGGATACCGACGCATCTTTATCCATACATCCATGAACATGTACTAATGGTTCGGGTATCAAAACACCCGAACCTCTGGTTACACGGATTGTTCCGTGCTTCGCACTCCCACAATCCTGTCTCAATTCGGATTCTCGTGGCGCTTTCGCCCCACTTCATCCTCATTGAGAGGCGTGTCATAAGCGCTTTCTCCCACTGACATGCAAGCATGTCGTGGGAGAAGCGTTTTGACACTGTAACCACCAATATCAAAAATAAAAGAAGCAAAATGAGGAAAATGATGACAAGTTCATTAAGAAATCTTGCTCGGTTTGTCGTCGGTCTTACACCGGAGGGCACTCCGTCTCATGTGCGGCAGGCCGCCGCCATGCGCATACTGGATACTGTCTCTGCAGGAATAGGATCGGCAGACAATACTCAGGTAAAGAATATCTGTGCTGCTTATAAAGCACTGTCCGGCCATCCCTCCCGGGTTCAGTCCGATAGTGATCCACTTGTCCCGGTCTGGGCTCAGGGCTTTCATGCGCCGCTTTTTTCAGCCGTTTTCCTAAACGGCATCCAAAGCCACACTCTGGAGCTTGACGATGTGCATACGAAGTCAAAGTCCCATATCGGCACAGTTGTGATACCCGCTGCATGGAGCTGCGCATTTATGACGGGAAGCACAGGTGAGGAGCTTATAACTGCCGTTATCGCGGGGTATGAAGTAACAGCCCGCATAGCCATGGCCTTCGGCATCAAGGAACACAGAAAGCTCGGATGGCATTCTACAGCCACAGCCGGTATATTCGGTGCCGCAGCTGCCTGCGGCAAACTGCTTGGTCTTGACGAGGAGAAAATGGTATATGCCCTTGGCCTTGCCGGAGCGCAGAGCTTCGGAACCTGGGCCTTCCTTGCTGATGGAGCCAGCTGCAAGGTGCTGAATCCTGCCCGCTCCTCACAGTCCGGATGCGAGGCGGCGTTTCTGGCAAAGGCAGGCATGACAGGTCCGGAGCATGTGCTGACAAGCGAGGACGGCGGATTGCTTCATATGATGAGCACTGCACCGGTGCCGGAATATATAGATGCTTATCTCGGTGAGCGATGGGAGATATGTGAGATGGATAACAAGCCATATCCGTGCTGTCGAAGCACTCATTGTGCCATAGACGCCGCTCTTTCACTGCGATCCGAGGGGCTTCGGCCTGAGAATGTGGAGAGCATCACGGTCAGGACATATCTGATAGGCAAGCAGCAATGCGGCAGCAGTGATTCAAGCATCTGCCCGCATACATCCCCTCAGGCACGCTTCAGTACTCCGTATTGCGTTGCCGCAGCGCTCTTAAATGGCAAAGTGGGGCTTTCGGAGTTTGAAGAGTCGATGATAAACAGGGATGTCGCTCAGGAGCTTACGGCAAAGGTTGAGATAGTCGCAGATGACTGCTTTACCGCAGTGTATCCGCAGCATTGGGGCTGTCATATGACGGTTCATTGCACCGACGGACGCGTCCTTGAGAAGGAGATTCCGGATGCCTCCGGATCTGTCAGCTGCCCCTTGACCTCCGAGCAGTCAAAGGCCAAGGCCATGGGTCTTCTGGTGCCTGTCATCGGACAGGAAAAAGCCATATCACTTACGGGCACTCTGATGCAGCTCGATGACCAGACATGTCTGCCTGATCTCAGCTTTTAAATATAACGGTCACATCTTTTGACCGCAGCAGACAAAGATAATCCGAACCGGATCTTCACGATTGAGGATTGGTTCGGATTGTTTGCAATTACATAAATCACGCTTTTCCTTACACCTACAGGACAACCACTCTCGAGCGGTACATATCGGCAAGCTCCCGTCCGTATCTGCACATATAGGCGGCGGCATACAGACGGGATGCATATATGTCATGTTCAAATACGCTCCGGATGATGCCCGCATTTCCGCAGGCATCATCCGTGCCGCCGTAGTATCTCTCTATCACTGCCGTACCGTCCGCGGCCTTTGATATAATCGGCACGCGGCTGCGTCGCTTGAGCTCTGACATCAGCCCGCCGTCATCTCTTCTCATTCCCAGCACGAATGCATATCTTCCCGCTGATCTTGCCGCCTCCATGTCGCTTGTCCTGTGATCCAGAAATATATGCGTCAGGCATCTCGCGATCCGAGTATATGTATACTGTCTGGTCTTTAGCTCAGCGATAAATGATTCCATATCCGTGCAGCACGCCTTGCCCGTAAGTCCGGCCATCCGGTTGGCTATCTCCGGTGATACATCCTCGTATACCGTAAGATTCTCTCCGGCCTGAAGCTTGCTCATGACTGTAGCCAGCATCATAGGCCATATGTCATCTGCGAATATGCATCCATCCGCCCTACTCTCCCGCAGCGCAGCACGCACGGCCGTGGCGGAAGGATATGAGCCGTCGCCCGTATCAATATCATGATAGCCATGCCCCATGCGCCTCACGGGGATGATCTCCATACTGCTTTTCATGGTCATCAGCGCCCTGCGGTACTCCAGCGCAAGTATCTGGTTGGGCTGATCCGGCAGCTTTTCAGTTCTCATGTTCTGCGGCAGACAGGCTCTTACCGCCTCCATCCTCGCCTCCGCAAAGCTCTCCCCGGACTTCAGCCTCTCTCTCAGCATCCGCCTGAAGTCATCCGGCTCATCTGTAAGTATCCGTGCTACCGCATCATGCAGCCCGCTGTCTCCGCTCTCTATGCCGAAAGATATCCCGTCACAGCCCAGATCGTCCAGCAGGCCTGCTCCATATCCGGCGAAAAACTCCGCACTCGCACATGAAAACAGCGCGGGCATGGCTATCACCGCGTCCGCGCCTTCCTCAAGGGCTGCTCCGGCTCTTGTATACGGATCATATACAGCCGGCTCCCCTCTCTGCACAAAATACCCGCTCATCACAACCACGCAGCTGTCTGCGCCGCTGAGCCTCTTCGCCTCGGCTATGTGATAGGCATGTCCTTTGTGAAATGGATTGTACTCTGCTACTATTCCTACGATCTTCATGGTATCAGATTATAGCATATCCTCAGACCATTCAGCTCCTTCAATATGTCCCGATCGGCGGCTTCACATAATCCGGAAGCGGGCACTTGTAGCCTCCTCCGTTCTTTTTGAGAAGCTCCGCCTTTGCGGCTTTGATCGCCTCGGGGTCGTTCATGATCTTCGCGAATGCCAGCGCCATAACCTCCCCCGCCTTGACCATTCCCTTCATGCCTATCTGTGAGCCGGACAGCGCCGTGCTCTGCCAGCTGTGTCCCACATTGCCCACGCAGAATGTTGCGACATTGAGCACCACCGTAGGCGCCGCATACGCGACATCTCCTACATCCGTGGAGCCCGAGTTGATCTGCAGCGATCTCGGGTCAAACGGATGCACCTTGCAGTCGAGCGGCTTTTCCATCACAGCGTCTATCTCATCGGGTTCATAAAGCCCCTCAAGGCTCTCCCTGATATCTCTCTGCATATCCTTGCTGTATGTTCTCAGAAACTTCAGTGCAAGCTCATAGTCATCCTCACTCCAGTCCGGCGCGCCGCACTCTCTGAAGGCCTCATCAAGCTTTGCCGCCAGCACTGTATTGGGAGTATTGTCCGAAAATGCCATCGTGATATCGTAGTGCATCCTTGTTCCGGTCATCATGGCGGCTCCCTTGGCCACATCCACAACCCGGTTGAATATCTCCTGCATCTGCTTTACCTTCGGTGCACGAACCTCATATTTGATCACGCTGTGCGCCTGAACCACATTCGGAGCCGTGCCGCCCGCATCCGAGTATGCATAGTGGATCCTTGCCTTGTCTATGATATGCTCTCTCAGATAGTTGCAGCCCACATTCATCAGCTCGGCTCCGTCGAGCGCCGATCTTCCGAGATACGGCGTCGCTCCCGCGTGAGATGCCACTCCGTCGAATATAAAATTTGCTCCCATGATGGCCGAATCCGCGCTGGACTGGACTCTGTTCAGATTGCCCGGATGCCATGTGTATACTATATCCACATCATCAAAGTAACCTGCACGCGCTATAAACTGCTTCGATCCTGCCCCCTCCTCGGCCGGGCATCCGAAGAATATGATGGTTCCGTCAAGATCATTATCATCCATATATTTCTTCAGAGCCACTGCCGCCAGAAAGCATCCCGTACCCAGCAGATTGTGTCCGCAGCCGTGTCCGGGCTTTCCGGGCTCCTCCGCCGACTTTTCCGGTATGCCGCATCTCTGGTTCAGTCCGTCCAGAGCATCATACTCCGCAAGCGTCGCCATGACAGGCTTTCCGCTGCCTCTTTTGTATGTAGCCGTAAATGCTGTCGGAATCTCGGCTATCCCCTCCTCGATCTCAAACCCGTGCTTTTTCAGCGCATCGATGAGCGCTCTCGAGGATCTGCTCTCCTCAAAGGCGAGCTCTGCATATCCCCATATGTCTCTCGCAAGGCCTATAGCCTCATCCTTGTATTCATCTACCGCTTCTCTTATCTGCTCCAGCTGTGTCATACTTCCTCCGCTTATAACTCCATTTTCGATGCTGACATGACCCCGAGAGTCATCGCCGCATCAGACGGACATATATCTCTTCAGAGCCATGATATCACTCCTACAGTACCATGCTCAAGAATCGTATCGTCTCCGGCTCTCTCGGAACCGTGAATATAGTCTCGGGGCTTCCCTCCTCCTTGATGACTCCGTCGCATATAAACATCACTCTGTCTGATACCTCTCTGGCAAATCCCATCTCGTGCGTCACTATCACGGTGGTCATACCCGATGAGGCGAGCCGTTCTATGACCTCCAGCACCCCTTTGACCATCTCGGGATCAAGAGCCGAGGTCGGCTCATCAAAGAGCATGACCTCAGGATGCATTGCAAGTGCTCTCACGATGGAAAGACGCTGCTTTTGACCTCCCGACAGCTTTCTCGGATACTCAGCAGCCTTGTCCTTCAAGCCCACTGTATCCAGCAGCTCCATAGCCTCGTTCTCTGCCGCTTCACGGGCAATATGCTTTTCCAGCATCGGAGCCAGCGTTATATTCTCCAGCACGGTCAGATGCGGAAATACATTGTAGTTCTGGAAGACCATCCCTATGCGCTTTCTGTAATCGGCTATATGATCCTTCTTGATGGTGATATCCTCGCCCTCAAAGAATACCTTTCCCGAGGTCGGCTCCTCCAGAAGATTCAGGCACCTCAGGAATGTCGATTTGCCGCCTCCGGACGGGCCTATGATGGATACAACCTCTCCCTTGTGTATGACTGCGTCTATCCCCCTGAGAACATGCAGGCTGCCGAAGCTCTTCGTAAGCCCCTGTGTTCTGATTATCTCCTCTGCCATGTAGTTCTCCTGTGCTCTAATCGCTGATGCTGAGCTTCTTTTCTATGATGCCCAGCAGTCTTGAAAGTGAAAAGTTCAGCGCAAAATATATCGCTCCGACGATAGTTAATGACTCAAGTGCCAGAAATGTTGCCGATTGCACGCTTTTATAGCTTGTCATGAGCTCCTGCACGAAGAATACAGATGCCAGGGATGTGGCCTTGACCGTCGATATGAATTCATTGCCCAAAGCCGGGAGTATGTTTTTGACAGCCTGTGGCAGAATGATCCTCCTCATCACATTTTTTTCGGAGAGTCCCAGACTGCGGGCTGCCTCCCACTGTCCCTTGTCTACTGCATTTATCCCTGCCCGTATGATCTCTGATATGTATGCGGAGGCATTGACCGTGAGTGCCACCAGAATACACTGCGTATCCGACAGCTCTACCGAAGGAAACAGCTTCGGAAGTCCTATCCAGAAGAAATACAGCTGAAGCAGACTCGGTGTTCCTCTCAATATCTCGATATATGTACCGGATATCGCACCCAGAAGTCTGGAGCGGCTCATCTTCATGCATGCGACAAAAAATCCCAGAATCGATCCGAATATCACCACAACAGCCGATATCCACAGAGTTCCCCACAGACCGGATACGAACACGCCGCTGTATCTTGCCCAAATCTTTATTATCTTGTCCATGTTCACTGCTCCCTGTCCGGATCAGTCAATGCCGAGGGACTTCGCATACTCTGTATAATAATCATGCCACTGCTCTATCTGTCCTGCCTCGTTAAGCTCGTCTATACATTCATCCACAAATTCTATCAGACTCTCTGTATCATCAAGGCATGCCGTGATGCGCATACCTGTCATCTCGTCGCTTACATCAAATCTGTAGTCGGTGGTTACGATGCTGCCGGAGTTTGACTCTCCGTAGAGGTCAGCCGACGATACAGCGCAAATGGCCACATCAGCCTTTCCCTCGCTTACCGCCAGATATGCGTCAGTTGTTGATGAAACCAGCTTTTTCTCCTTAACCTTGGTGATATTCTGATCAAAGAGAGCTTCCTGCACCGATCCGCTCTGCATCACTACAACTGCATCGCTCAGATCCTCGAGTGTCCTGTACTTGTCCTTATCCTCAGCTCTGACTGCAAAGCCGTATCCCGAGTTCTGTGAGAAATAGTATCCCTTTGACATCCTCATGACCTCGGCTCTGGCCGGTGAATATGCCAGTGATGATACAGCCAGATCGTACTTTCCGTCTACTATGCCCGCAAGGACTGCCGAAAACTCAAGCGGAACTATCTTGAGGCTGACTCCAAGCTTCTGAGCTATATACCTGGCGATTTCGATATCCATTCCCTGATATTGCTCATCGCCCTGCCTGGAGGAATCTATAAACTCGTTCGGAGCGAAATAAGGCTCCGTGCAGACCTCGAGAACGCCCTTTTCCTTGATCTTTGCAAGCCTTCCCGTAAGCTCCTCTGCATCCTGCGTCTCATCCGCGACCTTTGAATCCGCTGATGCCGCATCGCCTGCCGATGCGTTGGCGCCGCTTTCGGATACCGACTGCGTCTGAGCAGCACTGCCCGTGCTCTCCTTAGCCGAGCAGGCCGCAGATGAAAGCACTACAGCTGCCGCCAGTATGACAGAAATAAACCTTTTCATGATGTTCTCCCCTCATATATACATTTCATAACGAACCTGACACTACCCGTATCACCGTCTTACGCATCACCCGGAGCGATGACATCTTTTT
>CAVIJY010000003.1:12432-40643 GCA_963643215.1 Lachnospiraceae bacterium
AAAGCACACGGCCTGTGTATTCATGTCCTCACATATCTGTCAGTTTTTTGTCTTCAGGAAATCAGGAATATTGATCTTCTGGATATCTCTGTTTGCTCTTCTGCGAGCCTGACTTGCCTGAGGTGCCTGACGGCTTTCCTCATCATCCAGATCGAGCGATGCAGGAAGGCTGCTGGCTATTCCTCCGGATGTCCTCGGAAGCGGAGCCGGACTGTCATCTCCGATGATATCCAGCTGCGGAGCCGGCTTGAATGTCGTCTGTCTCTGCGGCTGCACTACCTTAGGCTCCTCCTGCTTCGCAGAGAAATTCCTGATCACATTCTTGTCCTGCTTCAGTATACTGTTGAGATTCGGACCCGCGATATGTCTGTCATCAAGTCCTGTAGCGATAACCGTAACCGTGATCTGATCCTGTCTGCTCTCATCCTCCATGGCGCCGAAGATGATATTTGCATCCTCCGCTGCTCTCTCCTTGACATAGTCTGCAGCCTCATATGCCTCATACAGTCCTATATCTCCGGATACATTGATGATGATATTGGTTGCCCCATCGATCGTAGTCTCAAGAAGCGGCGAAGAAACAGCCTGCTTTACAGCCTCGAGCGCCTTGTCATCACCTGACGCTGTTCCGATGCCGATATGAGCTACACCCTTGTCACACATTACGGTCTGTACATCTGCAAAGTCCAGATTGATAAGCGCCGGGATATTGATCAGATCGGTGATGCCCGATACCGCCTGAACCAGTATGTCATCAGCCTTTCTGAAGGCGTCCTGAATGCCCGTTCTCTTATCCACCACCTGAAGCAGCTTATCATTCGGGATGACTATCAGACTGTCTACATTCTCCTTGAGCTTTTCTATGCCCTCGATGGCGTTCTTCATACGAAGCTTGCCCTCGAACTCAAACGGCTTCGTGACAACGCCCACAGTCAGTATACCCATCTCCTTGGCTATACCCGCTATGACAGGTGATGCTCCCGTACCTGTTCCGCCGCCCATTCCGCAGGTAACAAATACCATATTTACACCCTGAAGAGCGTTAACTATATCGTCGTGGCTCTCTTCTGCGGACTTTGCACCCACATCCGGGATGGAACCGCAGCCGAGTCCCCTCGCAGTTTTCTCTCCTATCTGCATAGTGGTCGGAGCATGGCTCTTGAGCAGCACCTGCTTGTCCGTATTGACCGCAAGAAAGTCTACTCCCTCCACATCCATCTCTATCATTCTGTCTATTGCATTATTTCCTGCACCACCGACACCGATGACCAGAATCCTGACCAGGTTCTCTGTCGGTTCACTGTTGATTTCTATCAAGCTCAAGCTTTTTACCTCCGGAGGTCACATCCAAAAACAAAACAATCGCATATCGTGCTGACATGCCAATCTAAACTCTTGATTATAATAAACTTTCAGCCATGAATTGGCAACTGATTTAAGGCTCAATTTCGTTTAAAAGTATAGGCCGCATTATCGTTATTTTTATCATAGGTGTCAAGATACAAGGTTCCCGACATACCCTCCAGCTCGGGCAGCATATCCGCCAATTCTCTGATCTTTCCGTTCATATCACTATACGTGCCGAGCTTTACAATTATATCACCTATATATAGTGTCGCGTTCCTCGCATCGTCATAATTTATACAGTCGACGCCTATACTGTTCAATGAAAGCATCTGTGTGAGGTTGAGTATATTTTCAAATATTCTCGGATCCGCAACCGGAAGCTTCTGATACAGCACTATGCTTCCGAATTGCAGCCCCGTGATCCTCGGTATACCCTCGAGTGTCTCATAGGAGCTTTCGACCACTATACCGTCCTTGTCGAAATACATCCTGCTGCTCATGTATTCCACATATCCTACGACGCTTTTTTCATACACTATGATATCTATCGAATCTATCCCGGTAAATGTCACTGTATAGTCCTGAACAAAAGGTATGCTCTTCTTCTGCCCCAGCAGATTTTGTATAAAGACGACGATGCTGCGCCCTGACATGGAATCCCCCAATATTTCGTCCGCTATCTCCTCGTCGGTATACCATGCCGCACCCTGTACAGTTATATTTTTGATCTTTATCGAAAAAACAAAGCCGCATGCGATCAGAAGACATGCCGCTGCGGCCGCGATGATTCTGGCTCTTATACTCATAATCCATCCGTCCGGTCTATCCGATCCTGATGCTTCTTGACACTCCCAGCACCAGCCCCATCTCGCAAAGCAGAAGCAGTACCGAGGTGCCTCCGTAGCTGATGAACGGAAGCGTGATCCCCGTATTGGGTATGACATTGGAAACTACGCATATATTCAATATCAGCTGTATGGCCACATGAGCCATAACACCTGCCGTAAGCAAAGTTCCGTACAGATCCGGAGCCGAGTTTGCTATCACAAGGCATCTCCACAGCAGGAACAGAAACATAAGAATCACCGATACCGCGCCGAACAGTCCCAGCTCCTCGCAGATGATGGCAAATATCATATCATTCTGCGCCTCCGGTACGAATCCGAGTTTCTGTATGCTTTCTCCGAGTCCCCGTCCCGTCAGCCCTCCCGAGCCTATGGCATACAGCCCCTGAAGCACCTGATATCCGCCGTCCAGCGGATGTGCTCCCGGATCCAGCCATACCATGATACGGCTCAGCTGGTAGTCCTTGAGCAGTCCTATGGCATGCAACAGATTGGCTATGGGCTCCACAAATCTCAAAAACAGCACTGCGCCCGCTATCGCGATATAGTAAACGAGCTGTTTTTTTGTTGCGATAAATGACATGATGAAGGCGATCCCCACGATGATGATACCGGAGCTGAGATTGTTCATCATGACAAAGATCGCAGAGAGCATGTCATACGCCATGACTCTCATGAGGCCTTTCCATGTGTCAATTTCATCTCCCATATTCGTGATGTAGACACACAGGAACATGATAAGCGTGATCTTCGCCAGCTCAGTAGGCTGGAATGAGATGGGTCCCAGCGGAAGCCAGCGCTTCTGGCCATTTGCCTCTCTTCCTACGAACAATACCACAATCACCAGAATTATCGAAATCCCATATGCAACAGGAGATAATCTCAGCCAGAAGTGATAGTCGACAAATGATATGGCTATCATGGCTGCAACTCCTACAAGAGCTATGGCTGCCTGACGCTTCAGGAAATACATGGGATCTCCGAATTTATCCTGAGCTCTGTAGGAGCTTGCCGAATATATCATCATCAGGCCGAATACCAGCAATATGATGATTATAAACACAAGGCTGTAATCATAGAAATGTTTTGTATTGTTGCCTCCCGCAGGTCTGGATGCCATATCACAGATTCATGACGCATTCCTTGAAGATGCGTCCCCTTTCTTCATAATTCTTGAACATACCCCAGCTGGCGCAGGCCGGTGACAGAAGCACACAATCCCCCATATCAGCATAAGAGTATGCCGTCTTGACAGCCTCCTCCATATCATCAACAAATACTATGTTCTGAAAGCCGTGAGCTCTGGCGCAGCGATCTATCGCCTCCCGGGTCTGTCCCATCAGTATCAGCTCCTTGACTCTTCCGTCAAATGCCTCTATCCACTCATCATATTCCGAATGCTTGTCATATCCTCCGGCTATGAGAACTATCCTGCCCGGCATGCTCTGGATGGCCTTTATGGCCGCGTCCGGATTGGTTCCCTTTGAATCATTGTAAAACTTTATTCCGCCTCTGTTCCGCACAAATTCTATCCTGTGCTCCACAGCCTTGAACTCGCGAAGTCCCTCTCTGATCGAATCAAGCTCCACACCGCAGCACAGTGCCATGGCGATGGCTGCCATAGCATTTTCATGGTTATGCGTACCGAGGATCTGCAGCTCGTCGACATTCAGTACTTTTGTCTCCTCGCCGCCTTTTTTCAGGATAATATCCCGCCCGCGCAGGAATATTCCCTCGTCCAGCTCATGAGCACTCGAAAAGAATATCACTTTGGGCTCTATACCACTCTCACCAAACTCGCGAAGCACCGGATCCTCGTAATTGAGTATGCAGTAATCCTCCTTCGTCTGATTGGATGTGATATCCTCCTTGACACGGATATACTCCTCCATCGTATGGTGACGGTTCAGATGATCCGGAGTGATATTCAGTATCGCGCTTACATGCGGATGAAAGTCGGTGATTGTCTCCAGCTGAAAGCTCGAAACCTCAAGCACCGTCATCGAATCCTCTGTACTCATGAGTGCCGTCTCCGTATACGGAAGGCCTATATTGCCGACTACAAATGTCTGCGGGTATTTCTTTTTAAGCAGCTCTCCGGTCAGTGTGGTTGTGGTCGTCTTGCCGTTTGTCCCGGTTATGGCAACCACCTGCCCTTTGTCCTTTGAAAATGCAAGCTGTATCTCGCTCCAGACGGCCACCCCGCAATCGTCCAGCACGCCTACAAAGTCTGCATCAAGAGGTATGCCGGGGCTTATGATACACAGCGTGATGTCCTTCAGATCCGATGGCTGCAGCTTGCCGAGCACCACCTTGACATCTTTGTCATCATCAAAGTTTTGTCTGATCGTGCTCTCGTTCAGATCCGCATTGCTGTCATATAAGAGCACTGCTCCTCCAAGCTTGAGGAGCATCCTGCTCGCCGCTATTCCGCTTTTTCCGGCTCCCGCCACCATCACTCTTTCTGCCATGTCATATCTCCCTGATCTTCACATCATTCTCAGATAAGCCAGCAGCGAGAGTACCACCGTCACTGCCGTAAATACCGTTACTATCCTCGTCTCGCTCCACCCGCACAACTCAAAATGATGGTGTATCGGAGACATCTTGAATATCCTCTTCCCGTGGGTCGCCTTAAAGTATGTGACCTGCATGATTACGGAAAGAGCCTCGAAGAAATATACAAATCCCGCAACAAGTATAAAGAGCGGAAGCCTTGTGACCAGCGCATATGCAGCAACAAAGCCTCCAAGCGCCAGCGATCCGGTATCTCCCATAAACATCTTGGCCGGATATGCATTGAACATGAGAAATGCGCTCAGCGCCCCTGCTATGGCTCCTGCCGCCGGTGCAACCGGTATGTCCTCCATCACAGCTACCGCCGCAAAGAAAACGGCCACGCCGATGGTTACGCTGCTGCACAGCCCGTCCAGTCCGTCCGTGAGATTCACTCCGTTGTCTGTTCCCAGAACGATGATAAATACAGCCGGTATATAAAGGATGCCCAGGCTCAGATAGCTTCCTGTCTCCATATCTCCGGTAAAGGGTATGAGCATGTCGCTGCCTATCTCCGGATGAATATACAGGTATACGGCAAGCACAGCTGTAACAACAATCTGAACCGCCAGCTTCTCCTTTACCTTCAGTCCCTCATTTCTTTTTTTTACTATCTTCAGATAATCATCGGCAAAGCCGATGCATCCGTATGCTGCCATAAACAGCATGACCGGCACGATCATCGGATATTTTGTAAAAAACGGCAGAGCCGCGATGAGCGTTGCAAGTATGAATGTGATGCCGCCCATGGTCGGAGTTCCGCTCTTGACCTTGTGCGACTGAGGACCCTCGTCCCTTATATACTGCCCGAACTTCAGCCTGTGAAGCAGCGGCAGACACGGCGGACAGGCGGCTGCGCACAATGCAAAGCCTGCCAGGTATGCGATTATCGTATCTTTAAGCATCATTTCCCCTTATCGTTCAAGCGTGGGCACCGGTGCAACCTCTATCATCTGCGCTCCCGGAGGCGCTCCCGGAAGCATCGTATCCACACCGTCCGGGCTTGGAACGGTCTCTACGACCTCCTCCTGATCATACTTTTTCACGGGTGCTTCCTGCTGACCCGGCGCAGGCTCTGCTGTATCCTGAGGCTTTGCTGTGTCCGGCGGTCTCGATCCTCCGGTATCATGCCCATCCGAGCCATTGCCGGAACCGCCTGCTGACGAGCCTCCCGCCGCCGGACTTCCGGATGAGCTGCCGCCGGATGAACTGCCGCCCGATGAACTGCTGCCCGACGAACCGCTGCCTGCAGATGTTCCCGATGATGAGCCACCTGCGTTCGAGTTCTGTGAACCTCCCGCAGTCTCAGCGGTCTGCTCGCTTTCCTGTGACGGGCTGATTGCCGTATCTGTGGCCGGCTGTGATATCGCCGAGCCGTCTCCTGCCATGCTGTCGTCATCACTGAAGATATTCATATACGGCAGTATGTCGCTTACAATGTTTTTAAATATTCCCGATGCGAAGGATGAATGTGCCTGATCCTCTGTATTGGGCTCGTCTACAACCACATAGCACAGCACCTGGGGATCATCCGCCGGTGCAAACCCGCAAAATGAAACCAGATAGTTTTTAAGCTCACGGGGATATTTCTCCGCTGTACCTGTCTTTCCGCCTACCTTGTACCCCGCGATTCTGGCTGCGGATCCCGTTCCCTCATCCACGGTTCTTTGAAGAGCTTTCTTTATGAAGCTGCTCGTCTTTGCCGACACTGTCTGAGTTACCTGCTTGGGCTCTATCTCCTCCAGCAGTGAGCCTTCGGAATTGAGCACCTGCTTCACCACATGCGGCGCATAATATGTGCCTCCGTTTATGACCGAGCAATATGCAGCGGCCATCTGAAGCATCGTACAGTTGTAGTTTTGTCCGAATGAGTTCGTAGCCAGATCTGTAGGTCCCATATCAGCAGCCTTATATATCAGAGTGCTGGTATCCGGCTCTCCGGGCAGGTCTATGCCGGTTTTGCTTCCGAACCCGAATATGGACATGAATTCGACAAACTTGTCTGTCCCCAGCCCCGCTGCGATCTGCATCATCACGTCGTTGCAGGACTGCATGAGACCCTCTTCAACCGTAAGCATCCCGTGTCCCGTTCTATTGCTGCACCTGATCGTCCATCCGCCGACCTCCTGATATCCGTCACACAGATATGTCTCGTTCCCCGTTATGCTGCCCTCCTCAAGAGCAGCAGCAACAGTAAATACCTTGGATGTCGATCCCGGCTCAAATGTATCGCTCACGCAGAAGTTCCGCCACACGGTATTCCACGCATCTCCCAGCTCCTTGTCCGTCATCGCGTCCAGCTCTTCCTGAGTGTAATACGCGCTGATATCTCTCGGATTGTTCAGATCAAATCTATTGTTCGAGGCCATGGCAAGCACCTCTCCGCTGTTCGGATCCATCACAATCACCGCCGCGGTCTTGCTTCCCATCTCCTGCTCCCACTGATCGATATACTTCTCAACTATAGTCTGTATGTTGACATCTATGGTTGATACGATGGTATTGCCGTCAGATGCCGGCTTTATGACACGCTCAAGATTGGAATCCTCATTCAGATATCCGTATTCCCGCCCTGACACGCCGATCAGAGAATCATTGTAATACTGCTCGATGCCCCCGGAGCCCGAATCATTATCTCCATACGAAAAGCCTATCACATTGCATGCAAGACTGTTGTTGGGATAGTATCGGCTGTATGACTCCTCAAACCATACCCCGTATACCCGGCGCGTATCTCCGGCCTTCCGATATGCCTCATTGGCCTTGGCCTTTTCATCCTCAAACCGCTGCTTGTCATCGTATGAAAGCGCCTTCGCATATCGGATATACTGACTGTCAGGACGGGAGAATATGATATTTTTCAGATCTGCGCTGTCATATCCGAACACAGAGCTGAGCATCGCAACCGTCGGCTCCAGATAGTCCTCCTGATCGGAATTTATCTGCGACGGATCTATGATCAGATTGTATACCTTATTGCTCGTAGCCAGATATGTGCCGTTCCTGTCCAGTATGTCTCCGCGCCTCGCCGGTATCTCTCTGGAATCGTATCTTTGCTGTGACAGGATCCTCTTGTTGTATTCGACAGAGTTTTCATCCTGTATGGAATACAACACCCCGACAAGGGCAAACAAAGCCAGCGTTATCATTCCCATGGTGATCGCCAGCTTGCTTGAAATCTGCTCTATAGTTTTTTTGTTATTGTTGTTATTGCTTCGGGATGTCCTCATATTGCCTTACATACTCGCTTTCGGTCTTGTCATAAGTGATAACCTGTTCCTTACTTGCGTAGACCATACCCAGCTCCTTCGTGGCAATCTCATAGACATTTTCGAGATTTACATAAGCATTGATGCGCGTCTCAAGAGTGTCGTTCTCATTTTTGAGCTTCTCCACCTTGGACTCCATGGACTCTATCCTGCGCATCTTGGATGTTACGGAGGACTGAACTCTCAGATAGTTGCAGCATATCGCAAGGCAAAATACAGCCGCCACGGAAAGCACAACCAGAGAAAAGCGGTTTATCGTCAGCGCACCGCTCTTGCTCCTGCTTCTGGCGGCATTTCTCCGTCTCGCCTTCTCATAGCTCTCGAGCCGTTCCTGTGCCGGATCTCGCTGCTCATAGTCTGGGACTTCTCTTACCACAGTGTTGCCGTATATGTACTTTCCGTCTCTATACCTGCTCATGCTTCCTCCCTTCTATGATTTTCCGCGGTCCCGTCAGCCTCTCTCAAACACTCTCAGCTTGGCGCTTGCCGACCTCGGATTCTCCTCCAGCTCTTCCTTCGACGGAACGATCGGTTTTGCCGTAATCACCCGGCCCCTGCTCACTCTCCCGCATGTGCATACCGGAAAGTTTCTCGGGCAGATGCAAGGATTCGCGGCTGTTTTAAATATATCCTTTACTATCCGATCCTCCAGTGAGTGAAATGTTATCACTGCCAGTCTTCCGCCGGGATTCAGGCTGTCTATCATGCCGTCCAGCGATTCCTTCAATACATCCAGCTCCGCATTGAGCTCTATCCGTATTGCCTGAAATGTCCTTTTGGCCGGATTGCCTCCCGCAGCTCTCATCTTCATCGGTATGGCTTCATGAACGATCTGCGCGAGCCTTCCGGTTGTTGTGATCGGCTCCTTCTCTCTCTCGATGCATATGTGTCTTGCTATATTTCTGGCGAATCTGTCCTCGCCGTAATCCTGTATGATTCTCGCCAGCTCCTGCTGGCTGTAGGTGTTGACGATATCTGCCGCGGTCATCGGATTGCGGTTATCCATACGCATATCCAGCGGCGCATCCGATCTGTATGTGAACCCGCGTTCCGGCGTATCCAGCTGGTATGACGAGACCCCAAGATCAAGATATATACCGTCAGCCTTTTCTATACCGAGATCCGCAAGAACCGGTCTCATATTCCTGTAATTATCCCTTACGATAGTAACCCTGCAGCGCCCATCATATGCTGAAAGCCGCTGTCTCGAGGCTTCTATGGCATCAGCATCCTGGTCTATCCCGACCAGCCAGCCCTGCCTTCCGAGCCTTTCGCATACCTGCGATGCATGCCCGGCGCCGCCAAGTGTTCCGTCCACATATATACCGTCGGGCTTTATGCTGAGAGAATCTATCACCTCGCTGAGCAGCACTGACTTATGTGAGAACCTCATATGACGATACCCGCTCCGTAGAGCTTTTCCGCGGCTTCATCGGCATCCATATCCTGCGCAGCGTTCCACCGCTCTTTGCCCCATATCTCCACATGGTCTATGTTGCCGATCAGCACGACTTCCTTGTCTATCCCCGCATATGCTCTCAGCGGTGCCGGGATAAGTATTCTGCCGTTGCCGTCTGCCTCCGCCTCGTCGGCTGAGCCTATCAGCATTCGCCTTACGGTTCTTGCATCGGCCGTCAGCATGGGCATCTGCTCCAGCTTTGCCAGAATGCCCTCCCAGTTCTCCATATCATACACATAGAGACAGTTGTCGAAGCCTTTCGTCACCACAAAGCTGTCGCCGAGCTTTTCACGGAATTTAGAAGGCACGATGATTCGTCCCTTCGCGTCAACCTTGTTGTTGTACTCTCCCATGAATGTTTTCATAATCGGCCGGGTTTCGGATATTCTCCCACTAAAATCCACTTTTCGTCACTTTTTGCCACAATAATATCCCACAGACACTAAAAAAGCAACCCTTTCGGATTGCTTGATGTAAGGCTTTTTTCAGGTTTTTGTAAGAGATACAAGATATTGTGTATGTGCCCGGACGCCCTGCACATCCGGGCACATAAATGGCTTCCGACAGCAGCCGTCACTCCTGCCGCAATGCCTCAGTCTCTCCCAGTCTTCCGTGATAATCCGCGCTGTATGGGATCTCTGCTTTTGCCGCGCGCCTGTAACCCTGCCATATCATGACAGCCGCAACAACCGCGCATGCGGCCGCCAGCAGCTGACTTACTCTGATTGCCGTTCCCGGAATCATCAGCGAATCGGTCCGTATACCCTCAACTGCCGCGCGTATTAGCCCGTAGCCACCTACATAGGTCCAGAAGAGTTCACCCTCGAAACGCTGGTTTTTTCTGTGATATCTCATATAGGCAAAAAGGCACAGATTCAGCACGGATTCATAGAGAAATGTAGGATGAACCTGTATGTACTGCGTCCCGTTTTCCGTGATCACATGCGACAGCACATCGGCATTGAGCATATTCCGGCCTACAAGCTCCAGCCTTATGCGCATCGCAAGCAGACTGTCTGTATACGCTCCGAACGCCTCACAGTTAAAGAAGTTTCCCCATCGTCCCATGATCTGTCCCACCAGAACTCCAGGCATGATCAGATCGCACATTCTCAGAAAGCTTCTTTTTTTCAGCCTCGTGTACAGGCATATGGCTCCAAGCCCGCCGATCACTCCGCCGTATATTGCCAGTCCGCCTCCTCTGATATTGAATATCTGGATGAGATCATCCTTGTACATGTCCCATGAGAACAGCACATAATACGCTCTGGCACATATTATGCCGGAAAGTATTGCTATCAGAAGTGCGTCGGTATATTCATCAGGATCATCGCCGAGTCTGTACGCGTCGCGGCATACCATCTGTATGCCGATGAGCATGCCCGTCCCTATGATTATTCCGTAAAATGCTATCTCGAAGCCATTGATGCTTATGCTTCTGCGCAAATGCTCGATTACGATTCCAAGATGCGGAACACTGATATCATACATAGTATTATTCCCGAATATATTTTATTATCGCGCCGGTATCCGGCGCTGCTGCGGAATTCGAGACCCGGCTGCTGCATCAATCCGTACAGTCAGCATTTCCGGTATCCACCCGCTCCGTGCCTCAGTAGTGTACCACATTTTTTTCCTGCCGTATCGCCTCAAGCACCGGCTCCGCCTGCGGAGACTGAAAATATTCCAGTGTGGTCTCGGGCAGCATGGCCTTCAGAACATCTATGTCGCCGCTCTGAAGCGCTCTTCGAACAGTCGAGGCACTTATCACGGTATCTCCCGTCCTTTTCCGGTTGACGATGCAGAGCTCTATTCCGCTTTTGGGAAGCTCCTCGCTCATGACCTCATTGTAGCGTGCCGTAACCAGGCTCGCGGGCTCCTCTCCTGCAAAGCGCTTTGTGATCCCGAGTTCTCCGGCTATCCTCGCAAATATGGCTGCATCCAGCCTTGCATGAGCCCTGATCGCCGTCTCGTCATCCTTCAGAAAATAGCTGGGAAATGTCGCCTTGCTTATCATATATGGCCCTGATTCGTGGATGATCACATTGCCCAGATCGGCAGTTCCCCGCCGGACCAGCTCCATGCGCACATCAAATGGTACCAGTGAGGCATCCTCGCTCAGGACAAACAGATGAACCGCGTCGCAGTCCTGCGCCGCAGTCTGAACCAGATAGCGGTGTCCCAGTGTGAACGGATTGGCATTCATGACGACTGCGCCGCAGATCCCTGCCCTGACCGTCTTTTTCAGCACCTCCAGATAGTCCGCAAAGCCTCTGCGGCGGTTTTCCATAAAGGACAGCACACCGTCCACCCGGACGATTTCATAGAATCCGAGGCTTTGGAAAAACTTCGATGCGGAGACCTTTGTATAAACAAACAGATGTGAGTTGCCCCTTCTCACCTGATATTCCACCAGATGAGAGACGATAGCGTTGAGGATCCCCTCTCCCTGATGATCGGATCTGACCGCAAAGCAGCGCATAGTCTGGCCGAAACAGCTTCCTGTCGCTATCACATTGTCATCACTGTCTACGGCTGCGCATATATAGTCCAGATTTCTGTCTCTTGTCAGTCCCTCTGATTGAAGCAGCTCATCTACCTGCCCCAGCAGCCTCTTGTTCTTTTCAGAGACATATGTGACTGTGTATTCTGACACGATGTATTCTCCTTTTCATGGCGGTATATCTGTCATGACGATATATCCGTATATACCTGTCCGAGCCAAGGACATTGTATGCTCCAATGCCCGCAAAGGCAAGAATATCAGGCACCGGAATATCCGCGTTTTCCTCCCGGCAGAGGAATGGAACTTAGTGCAAAAGGGCTTTTCGGAGAATGAATATGCGAAGAGTTTTTTCAGGCAACGGCTTGAGAAGCAAGCGCGGAAAGGATACAATCTACGGGTGAGAATCCAAAGGGCTGATTAAAGGAAATTCAAAGGAGAACAGACATATATGAAATTAGGAATTGTAGGCCTTCCCAATGTGGGGAAAAGCACTCTTTTCAATTCGCTGACCAAGGCAGGCGCACAGGCTGCAAACTATCCGTTCTGTACCATTGACCCTAATGTGGGCGTAGTCGCCATACCTGATGACCGCCTCAAGGCGCTCGGCAATCTTTATCATTCTAAAAAGGTGACCCCAGCTACGATAGAATTTGTCGATATAGCCGGACTTGTAAAGGGTGCAAGCAACGGTGAAGGCCTCGGCAACCAGTTTCTCGGAAACATCCGCGAATGCGACGCTATCGTACATGTAGTCCGCTGCTTTGAGGATACCAACGTCATCCATGTAGACGGCTCTGTCGATCCCTTAAGAGATATAGAAACCATCAATCTTGAGCTTATATTCTCTGATCTCGAGATTCTGGAGAGACGAATAGCCAAAACCTCCAGATCCGCCATGAATGACAAGAGACTCAAGAAGGAGCTTGATGTCCTCAAGGAGCTCAAGGAGCTGCTTGAAGCAGGCGAGCTTGCGATCAAATATCACAACGACGACCCGGAGATCATGGAGTTTGTAGACTCTCTGGATCTTCTCACAGGCAAGCCGGTGATATTTGCGGCGAATGTCTCTGAAGAGGATCTGGCTGATGACGGTGCTTCCAATCCGCATGTGCAGGCGGTCAGAGGATTCGCTGCCGAGCACGGCAGTGAGGTGTTTGTGATAAGCGCACGCATTGAGGAGGAGATCGCTCAGCTCGATGATGACGAAAAGCAGGAATATCTGGAGGCTCTCGGCGTCGAACGCTCCGGTCTGGACAAGCTCATCTCCGCCAGCTACTCTCTTCTCGGACTTCTCTCCTTCCTCACATCCGGAGAGGATGAGACAAGAGCATGGACTATCACTAAAGGTACAAAGGCGCCTCAGGCCGCCGGCAAGATTCACAGCGATTTCGAGCGCGGCTTCATCCGCGCTGAGGTCATCAATTTTGAAGATATCATGGCATGCGGCGGTGCGGCCGGTGCCAAGGAAAAGGGACTTATGAGACTCGAGGGCAAGGACTATGTCGTCCAGGACGGCGATGTCATACTCTTCAGATTCAATGTATAAAAAGACCCGACCGGCAGTAGTGCAGACCACTCCTGCCGGTCGGGCAGATTCATGTAAGTTTCTCTATCAAATCATTGCGTGAAACTGCTCTCTGACTGTTTTCAGATCCTTCTCGCTGATATACAGCTGCATGCGGCTCTCATTGCCTATAAGTCTTACTTCGAGGGTTCCATGCTCCGAGCAGAGCACGCATCCCGGATCTTCTTTACGGCCTGCAACCCATTCATTGTAAGCATCTGATGTGTTCTTCATCCCGCCGTCTCCCGGAAACAGTATGATCATGCTGTTCGAATCGAAGTTAAGTATCATCCCCCCGTCCCTGGCAAGCGGCTCCATCAGTGTCTCGCTCAGCTCATTCATCAGTACTATCCGGTGCGGCTCCTCAATCGTGTCCTTAAACCTTATGTATGCGAGATCTCCCGTGATCTCCATACTGTCGCCGGGCTTTACATCCCTGATGTCCGCCTTTCCCAGCATATTCAGGAGTTTCTCAGGCACAAACGGTTCAAACATATCTGTCAGTCTTCTCGTACGCCTCAGGCTTACCTTTATATTGCCCGCCATACGGTTAAATACATTTATAAGATCCGTGATCTCCGACCGTCTGGGCGATCGGCCTATAAATGTTTCCTCTTCGCTGTCTGCGGTTCCTCCCGACTCTTCTTCCGTGATCCTCTCCATGGTCGCGCGCATCAGCCTGAGTGAGGAAAGCTCTCTTCGCAGCAGGATAGCGAGTATCACCATCATGGCGCCCAGACCTGCGCTGAGCATGAAGGTGGTTCTCATAACAGATCTGTGCTGAGTATCTCTGATTGCATCCTCATCCACAAAGCATCTGAATATCACCCTGGGTTTTTCGTTTTTATCCCCCGTCAGCATCATGCCGCTGTAGGAGACCTCCTTGCCGTCCGTATCTACCGCCAGATATGCCGACAGGTACTCGACACCATCATGTCTGCGGCTGTCGAATATCACTCCGTCGCTCGCCTCGGCACGTCTGACTGCCTCAATCTCCTGCTCATACATCTCATCACTGTACATGATGGATCCTGTCTTTGGGTCGTACCGCAGCAGCACTTCACCGCCTGCATCTATATAAACTCTGTAATATATCGTTCCGGCACTGTTGCCGCTTGCATCTCTGCAGTCTGCCGCAACATCCTGCTCAGAGACCGGAACCACCATGGAATCTCTGGCCTCAAGGATGTCCTCAAGATCGATCTGTGTGCTCTGCGAGTATTTCAGCCTTGCGCCAAATGCGTTTACTATATTTTCCATTATGACGCGGTATTGACCGACTTCACTTTTGTTTATATTTTTTTCGAGCACAACATGCTGAATCCATATATTTACTATGACAAGCGGAAGCACACAAAGAGCCACCTCCAGCCACAACGGCAATGTGAGGCGCTTTTCATGTCTGCTGTTCAGATCTTCTCTCAGATTCTGCTCTCTACTCAGCATCTCTCCTGTTGTCATCCCTCCGCCCGGCAAATCTCAGGGGGCTCCTTTCTGTCGCAGCACAGTATATACCCTCTTGCGACGCGATCCTTCGGATAGTCCATCTTGACTCTGATCATCTCAGCTCTCGCCGTAAACATATCATGCTTCTCATAGGCCCGCACACCTTTCTCAAAATGAGCGGCCGTCATCAGCTTGAGCTCACGCTGCCTCTGCGGCTCTCCGTCGAAGATCTCGTATACAGCCTGAGATGTCTCTGTCTTGTCTATTGAGAGGCGTCCGAGATATCTGCTGTGATATTTGCCCGGAACCTCCTCCTGAAGTCTCTTCATGACGGATTCACTTACCAGAAGCGAAACATCCACATATGCAGCCAGACGCTCCATGATCTCCTCGTCTGCATCTCTGCTTACTGTCATACTTCTTCTCAGACTTGAGCCAAGTACATAAACTGTCGTCTCGGCACTGTTTATGCTTATGTGTATCCGTCTTTTTCCTTCAAAATGCTGCAGTATGGCTGTTGCGCTCTGCACAGCGTCGTCAGCCCTGTCGCAAAACACGATTCTCTGCTTTCCTGCCAGTGTCGATGCTATACCTCCATTGTCCGTGCAGGTTTTCAGCAGCTCATCATAAAACTCTGACAGAGACTCGCCCGATTCATCCTCCTGAACCTTCATGCTCATGACATATGCATCTCCGCTGTATGCGCTCCCCGGCTCAAGGGATATCTCCATATCGTCCTTTCCGGACAGTTTCTCACACAGCTTCATCGGAACAAATGCCTCATAAAGCTGTCTGTATGAATCTACAACTCCATTGAGTCCCTTGAGTATCTGAGACATCCGGTTAAAGCTGATCACCGTCGATGCCACCTCGTTGTGACCCACCACTCTCGCCTGTGCCCCAAGCTGTCCCTCTGCCACCTTCATGACCGCATCCTTCAGATAAGACAGCGGTCTGAGGCAATATGCTATGACTGCGCATATTCCAAGCACTATTCCTATTCCGACTATAAACACAAGAACCGACATTCTCCGGTTCATCTGCTGCATCCTGACTATGATCTCATCGATCGTCATGTAGGCTTCCAGAACATACCTGTGCCCTGAAGCCGTGGTCCCCGGGACAAAAACCACTACAACCTTGTTGCCGTCATACGCGAGCTTTCCGCTTTGCACCGTGTCGCTCTCGAGAGCGTTCTCCACCATGTCCTGCATAGTTCTTCCGGCTATCATATAAAGCGGGAGATTGTAGCGCAGATCGGGATCGGCGCTGTATATCTCCGTACCTGACGGGTACAGCACATGAAAGCTCATATTCTCGAGCATTCCGTCGCTGTCATAGCGCAGCATGTCCTCATACCTTGAAGTCAGCCATATCTGCTGGTCATCATCCGGAGATATCCTGCCGTGACTGAGCATATCATCAAGCAGATCCTTGTTCAGATCATATTCCTTGATCTTCGCCATGGCAGAGCAGCTGTTTATGGCATTGCGGGTCACATATCCGTCTATATATGTCTGCATATAATACTCATACAGACCGCAGACCGCCATGATGAGCAGCAGCGCAAACATTCCGAGCCGTCCTCTCATGCTTTTGATATTCAGAATATCCTCGAGGGATTTCATTCCCAAAAGCATCGGCAGCACGACTGCAAAGCAGATCAGAAATCTCGGTATGAATACCATCAAAGCATCCACATCCGTAGGGCGTATGCGTTTTATTACCTTGTCCATGATGCCGTAATATCCGATCACCGACTCGGTTCCGTCTCCGGTAGATACAACGCTGACGAGCGTCCAGTCGTCATCGTAACGAATATAACTGGTATTGTAGAAATCAAATGATGCAGGGAGCGTCATCACCCCCGAGGCCGGCGTCTCTTCGATAACCGGCGCATCCAGATCTATCATAAAGCTTTGGTCCGTCAGATAATCCTTGTAATAAAGCCTGTGCCCCACCAGACAGAATCTCGCTCCGTCCGTCTCCTTGGCTCTCCCTTGGTCATCGCTTACAGAACTCAGCACTCCGTCAGGTCCGCAGTAAAACACCCGCCCGAATGCGTCGACAAAGACCATCCTTCCGTCATCCAGCATGTAGCATTCATGACAGTTAAAGCCTACGCTGACGCTTCCGGCCTCCACGATGTCATTGCCGTTCAGCACATATCTTCTGAAAAGCGTCTCTCCGTCAGCCTTTCCCATGTTAAACAGCATCTGAACCGTGTTGCCGGTTGCAGAAAAGCACGCCAGCTCGGCATCAGGACTGTCCAGTATGATGTCGGCTCCATGCCCGACCTTATTCTTATCTGTATCCCAGACCAGAATCCCCCAGCCCTTTTTATCTTCGTCCGTCTGCTTTTCCTGCATCACGAATACCGTACCGTCATCCGCGACTACAAGCTCGCAGAACTGCCGGTATTCCCCGTCAGAGTAGTCCCTGCTGTAGTATCTGCCTCTTTCGGAGATGGGATCTACACAGAAAAGCGTCGTTGCATAGTCATCCGAATCTATGCCGTATATCATTCCGTCCTGATATTCGGTGACAATCACTGAGTCCAGATATACATTCTCCGACCACAATGTCAGCGCTGCCGCAATGATCGCAGAAAAGAGCATGGCAAACAAAAGCCTTGTAAAGCCGGACTTTCTGTCGCTACCCCTCATTCCTATGCCCCTTTCTCATCGCTGCTTCGCTCATCAGATTCCGCCTGCAAGCCTCTACGGCACCTGTATATTGGTCGTCCCCGGATTGGTAATTGATATCACTCCGCCGTACATACACATCAGTTTGCACGAATTGTTCAATGCGGGCTTTCCTCCCACCAAAACTGTCGGTGAGCCGGGAGCCCACGGTGCGGTACAAACCGGTATGCACGGCATGGGGGTCAGTACCCCGAGTGCCGCTGCCGTAGCCGATGCCACCGTAGGATTGGCCAGAGACGAGCACATGCCGAACGGCATCACATTGACCATGGGAACATTGTCCATGATGCTTGCCACAGGAAGGTTTGACATCACGCGTGCTACCGGAAGTACATTGAATGTGGAAGGAGCCATGCCGAATGTGCAGGCTGTCATGGCACCGCCGCATACTGCAAATCCCATATCAGTTTTCCTCCTCGTCTATTCGCAGTCGATCTCCCGGACTGACAGATATCGTTATCTGCCTGTCCTTCCCTTTCGCCTTTTTTCCCTTTTTAGCAGACCCTTTTTTACCGTCTGCGGCCTCTGCGCCTTCGTCGCTGCGCCATTTGAGAACCAGCTCCGTATCCGCTGCCGTCACAAAGGGAAGCACCGCCAGATAGTCCCCCTTGTCGTCAGCATGGGTTCTTACCATCGGATAAAATACCGTACCCGCGGGTTCAAGCTTCCCTCCGTTTGTAAACTCTCTCACCTGATACTCTGCGTAGTCCGCCGTCTTATCGACCATCTCTCCTATGAGACACGCGCATGAGCTGTCTCCGCATACAGCCATGTACCATCTCCCCATGGGAGCTATACCCCGTTCATGATACAGCCTTATGGTATCCTGGGACGGATCGTAGCTGTGCGTAAGCTTCAGCGGCTCTCTGTTTTTTTCATCCGCTATCTCTATCCCGGCTCCCGGAGCAGTCCTTCCCTTTACGGCTGCCAGCCCCACAGGAACAGGATATCCGGGTGCGGGAAGGAGCCATATCGTATGAACATCCGCAGACTGCGGCGAATATTCCGCAACCTCACAGGCTGTCTCAAGATATAGTCCCGACGATATTCTGATCTCCTCGCAGCCGCCGCTTCCGCTGCCATCGTCAATGAGTACCACCAGTCCGTCGCCTTTGTCAAGACGCTTTAAAGCACCCGAAGTATATATGCGCACTCCCGAGGCCGTAACCGTACCTCCTGTCGCACTGTCCCGAAGCTCTATAGCCTTTCGAACTCTGTATCTGATCATTTCGTCTCATGCTCCTGAATGGAGATCTCAACATCTGCAACGCGCGATACACTGCGGACATGCTCTGACTCTATCTGCACCGGTGCTATCTTGTAAAACAGACTCAATCTGTATGCGTCCTTCTCATTGGTCCATATATCCTTGATCTCCGAATGCTCCGGATGAACCAGCTCTATATGCATATCCGGCGCATCGTTGGAACCGAATCTGGCCGCCTTCATAGTATTGTTGTCGTTGAGCACCTGAATGATCCGTCCTATGATCCTGTGCTCAGTCAGACTGCGGTGCTGTATATCGCTGGCCGAGCGAACCATGATCATATAATAAAGCTCCACATAAAGCGGCGGATATGTCTGCTCCCTGTATCCCCGGCTTTGCATCCCGCTGATGCGGATATTATCATCAACCTTTATATCATAAAGATATATTCCCACTGTATAGTCGCCTCTGTCATCCGGAGAGCAGAGGCCGATCTGCGAGTCGTCCGGAATCAGATTCGGGATCAGTCCCTCCTTCAGATATCGAAGCAGCTCCTCACCTGTCTCTGCGATGATAGAATATCGTCCCATTAGATTCTCCCTCACTGACCTTAGCCGTCGTCTCCGACCCGGCGCTTACAGGTCATTTCTTATACGCCGGGACCGCCGTTCTCGCCGTAGGTCGGCTGGCTTTCCTGAGTCTCCTGCGGCTGTGGATTCTTCACGGCCTGCTCTTTGGCGGCATCCAGATCCTCCTTGCTCGTCACCAGAATTCCGTTTCTGAACTCACCCTCCTGAGTAGCCTTGCCGGTTGCGGGATCATACAGCGTACCGCTTCCGTGATACAGTCCCTTGTTGAACTCTCCCTCATATATCTTAGAGCCGCTTACATTCTCGTAGAGCACTCCCTTTCCGTCATACAGTCCGTCTCTGAAACCGCCCTCATAGAGCTTATTTCTCGTCTCCGGATCGTATTGTATGCCCTGTCCTTCGAAATTGCCTCTTACCAGCTCACCATCGTAGATGAGCTGACCTGTCTTCGGATCGTATACCTTTCCCTTGCCGCTCATCTGCCCGTTTTCGAAGCTTCCCTCACAAAGCAGCTTGCCGGTCTGATCATAGAGCTTTCCGTCTCCGTTGTACTGCCCGTCGGCAAAGTCACCCTGATAGCATATCATACGGTTTCCGTCAGCGTCCGCGCCGCCCGGATAGTAAAGCTTTCCTGCCCCCTGACATTGATTGTTGGCAAAGCCTCCCTCATAGTAGAGCTCGCCGTCCTTATACATGCGCCCGTCGCCGCTGTAATCTCCCTGCAGAAATCCTCCGCTGTATATCAGACTTCCGTCCTCCTCCGAGTACAGCTTTCCGGTGCCGTCATACTTCCCTCCGGCGAAACTGCCTTCATATATCAGCGTACCCTTTTCGTCATACAGACGGCCGCTTCCGCTGTACTTGCCGTTCGAGAAGCCTCCCTTGTAGAGTATCTTTTTGTTTTTTGCGTAAAGCACGCCTTCGCCGTCGTATACTCCGCCCTCCGTCACGGTTCCGACATACAGCAGATCTCCGTCAGCATCATACAAAGTCACCTTACCTGAGTTGAAGCTGTTGTCCGCATACTCACCGTCAGCGACCACCTCTCCGTTGACATAGGTTTTTCCTGCTCCCTGCGCTGTGCCTCCGGAGAACATGCCGGAATAAACAATCGTCCCGTTCTCATACAGCTTTCCGGCTCCGTCATATTCACCCTCAGAGAAACTGCCCTGGTAGATGATCTGTCCGTTTTTGTCATTCAGCTGACCCACTCCGTCATATACACCCTTGGTCCATGCGCCCTGATAGCATATCGTACCGTCCTGATAGTACGATGTTCCCTCTCCGTCATAGAGGCCTGCGAGGAAATCGCCGCTGTATAGCAGTATTCCGTTCTCATACAGCTTGCCCGAGCCCTCGTAGCTTCCCTTGGCCCAGGCTCCGTCATATCTGACATTTCCGTCCTCATCAAACAGCGTACCGCGGACATCGTATTGATTCATAGTGAAGTTTCCGCGATATTTGAGAGCCCCCGACGGATAGAAAAGCTCACCATATCCCTGATAAACCTCCATGGTGAAGTTTCCTTCATAATGCTTCCTGCCGCTGTAATCGTAAAGCCTTCCGAAGCCGTTTATCCGCCCGCTGTCAAGCTCGCCCTCGAACAGCACGGTTCCTGTAGAGCGGTCAGTCAGGCGCACCTTCCCCGTATAATCAGCTATATCGGCAGAATCGATAGGCATGGTTCTGGTGAAAAATCTCGATCTCACTGTCGGCCATGCGTAGTTTATGAACAGAGCCGGCGCCACGATTACCAGAAGCAGCACGATATAAAAAACCTTCTTCGCGACATAATGAGACCCGAACAGTATATACTGCTCCAGCGTCTCAGGCGGTCTGCTCAGGTTTTTTATCTCCTCACTTACATCACTTGCCGCCTTTTGTGCTACGGACTGTGTCGAGATCTTTTGTGTCACAAGCTGCGCTGCGTTGGATATCGGATCGAAAAGAGTGTGTACCAGTTTCTTTACTGTCGTCTCGGCTGTAGTTATAAAGGGGGTCTCGTCGTCGAATTTGCTCATTGATGATCTCCTCCCTTCGAATGTTCGGAATCATTTGCAGTCTCCTGCGCACCGCTTTCTCCTATGATCTGCATATCTCCGATAGCAGAATATATATCCTGACGCTGCGTAGGCCGACTGATGTTTCTGACGGTCGTAACCAGATAGATTACTGCTACAGCCAGAAGCAGCAGATAGGCATACCTTTTCAGATGCGTTCCTGCATCCTTCAATATGTCCCACAGTCTGAATGCAAAGCTGTTGTCTTCAAGCACGATATCCTGCTTGCTGTCGCCATACTTCTCATATATGGCCTTAAAATCCGTAAATATCGCAAGATAATCGTCATATTCGTGAAGCTTCAGCCTTTTGACCATATCTGCCAGCTCCGCTATGGAGTTCTGACGAAGCTCCCTGGCCATAACCGATGTGATCACACCGGCCATTTTTGAGCAGACATTCTTCATGTCGTAGCGTCCGTAGTTTTGTATATCGTGTATGTCAAAATCAAATGAGCAGTCCAGTGCCGGTGTAAATCTGACTCTGTCGGCTTCAAGCCCGGATGCTGCAAAATATACCGGAATATCTGACAATATCAGTCTTTCTATCAGTCTGTATATGTATCCGAGCCTCTCATTGAACGGCGGCTGCTCTGCTGCAATTTTCTCATTCAATGTCACGGCCTTTGCGCTGCCGCAGCTCACAACCACACACAGAAAATCGCTTTCGTTTGAATACTCACGAAGCTCAAGGAAATTTTCAGAGCTGCTTATATCCGTGAGATATCTCATGAGCTCAGGTGTGACATCATCATGAGGGATTCTGACTATACGATATATATCGCTGCTTTCATCCACCAGATCTCTGCAGACATACTGATCCAGACCATCCTCGGACACAATGGTGCTGAGCACAAAATATTTATGATCAAGTACACGGATCACCATATGACTTTGCTACGCTCCTTTTTCCGCCTGTGCGGCTTTCACTGCCCTGTACGGATTCAGACAGGACATGTCTCGCTCCTCACCGTCTCACTATCACATAGATAGAGCTTTTTATCTGAGGCATCTCGCTGCAGTAGCAGCCGACCTCATATACTCCCTCAGTTCCGGGAGCTGTATACAGCCCGTCCCTGCTTATTGTGCCTCCGTGAGGAGTCCTCACCTCCCATGTGACCGTCATTCCTGTGAGATTTTCAGTCTGTGCACGAAGATACCGGTTCTGCATGACCTTCATCTCCAGCTTGTTGGGACTTATCACTATCCTGCGGTCATCGTCTCCGACCTTATCTTCATTTACCAGCCGTGCCGTCCATCGGATATTTACCGAGCTGACCGCAGTAGCCTCAAGAAGCCTCATTCCTATGACAAAGCAGCCCTTCTCATTATCTGCGCGCGCCGCCAGCTCCGCCCGGATCTCCATGTTTTTAAAAATCTCTGACGAACCGAAGTACTGTATGGTATCTCCGTCGATGCTCAGCTCGATCTGTACTCTTCCGAGCCCCAGTCCGTGTATGATCTCCTCCGAGAAGAATCTGTCCCCCGCTACTCCACCGAGCCCGAGATCAAATGTATATATACCCGAGATCTCTCTTCGCCCCGTCTGCACCGGCAGGACGGCCGGATTCTCCGTACTTCCCGATGCCGCCGGACCCGCCTTTTTTAATTTGGTCACATCACTGATCAGCCGCCCGATAAGCCCCATTGACACGAATGTATTATATACATACTGATCAAACGGCATTCTCTCGAGCGTATCTATCTCGAGACCGGTTTCTGTCTTCGTGAGGTAAAGCCGCGCAAGATATATGCCCTTGGGATAGGAATTGGCAAGTATTCTTGTCATGCTCTCCTTGTAGTATCTTGAGATGAGCTGATCATACTGATTTCTGGAGTTCACCGGAATGCTCATCTCTATATCCTCAGCCGGATAGAAGCACTTACCGGATATATTTACCGACATATCATTTCTTTGCTGGTTCAGCAGCACATGTCCGGCCTCGAGAGGAAAGGCCTGCATCTGCACATTTATGACCTTTGTCTCGCCGGCCTTATCAAAATGCCCCAGCCAGTTTATCTCCAGCTGATCCTTGCCTTCCCATGAGGCGCATGTAAGAGCCTGTGACAGACTGATATTGCAATCGTGTGCTCCGTGATGGTCGGTTATGATGACTGATACCGTAAATTCGCTTTCCGTCTCCACGAATGCAGGAATCTCCTCATATATCGTCAGATCCTCGTTTTCAAAGAGCAGGGTTCTTTTAAGCGCCATCGAGATCACAGTGTCGCTGTCATCATTGAGCTCGCTTGTCGTCAGGTACAGCCGGTAGCCCTCCTGGGTTTTTTCGTAGGCCGCGGCTGCCTTCTCTCCCTCCGGCACCCTTGCATCCTTTGAGGGATATACATCCTTCTCATCATATGCTATGCACAGATAGGCACCGTTTTCCGTATATGTCTCCTGAAGCTCCTTGTAGCCCTCGATCTGATCCAGCCGAACCACCACCGGATCCGCAAGCACTATCTCGCGGCCTGCTCCGTCCAGTGCCACACCTGCCTCAACGGATATGGTATTTTCGTCTATCTCCACGGCCTGAAGGCCTGCAGCGACGCCCACACCGTGAAGAAAGCGGTTGATCAGACGGCGCTTGTCATTCATATACTTTTGCTCGGATATGAAATCCTGCTGAGTGATCAGCTTTCCATAGTAGTACTGATTTCTTTCATATGGAAAATATTGAAGATTTTTCATATATGTCCTCCAGATTCAAGCACGGGCAATGCTTGAACACGCTCGTATTTGAATCGTCAATCAAGTTTGAAAGTTTACTTTCAAACTTTTTGCTCCGATCCTGTCTGTATATCGACATCATCACCGTCAGCACCCAATGTACTGTTCACTCCGAGCCGCATTCCTATTCCCAGGCTTACCCCGGCATCCTCGGATACTATGCGCAGCATCGTATCCGCCGGCTTCACGGCATTCACGATTCTTACCAAAGCCTGATAGTCCTTCGCATCCTTTATATATCTGTCCTTTACAGTAAGTGTGACCGTATCTCCCTGCTCCGTCAGATGCGGCTCCTCTCCGGTATACAGTCTTACATATTCGGTGATCCCCCGGGCCGTACCCTTCATTCTCATCAGCTCCGGAAGCCTCGGTATCAGCTCTCTGAGCCGGTCATCCGGCCACAGGTACACATCCTTCACATCAAACCACTGTGCAAGATTTATCAGCAGATGTCTGTCGATCGCCGCCGGATTCATGAGTCTGGCTCCGTCTCTTATCTCGGACTCCAGATCCTCGTACAGGCTCTGAAACAGCGCCAGATATCGCTCTGTAAATCCACTTTTGGACTGATCGCCTTTTCTGTCGTCCTTTGCGTAAACTCCCGGAAGATACTTGAGCCAGCTCTCTCTCGGAAATCTTATGCATATGGACTCTATCTTCGGCTCGTCCTCCTGACGGAACAGCTCCAGCAGGAAAAACAGGTATCTTCCTGTGATATCATGCAGCAGTATGTCACTCTGCCCTGATACAGCCATGGCCTCATACGGAGCCAGGATCTTCAGCTTCTGCACAAGCGACATATCCTCATCTCCTATGATCTCACTGATCAGATAGTACCTTCCGTCAACCAGAACGGTCGGCTGTTCACATGCATATATGCGGACTGATATTCCTGCTTCTCTGAACTCTCCTTCTACCGTAAATCTGTGCCATTGCATCTCCGATTCCATGCTGTCATAAACTCTGGAGAACATATAACCGGCTCTTCGGCTGTTTGACGACAGCTTAAGCAGCCTGCCGTCAAAAGTCAGGCCTGACAGGAAGCTTCTGTCGTATTCGAGTTGTTTGTTTATCACAAAGTATTTCATCTGTTCATCCGAAAGTTATTCAATACGATATCCAGCTTGTCAAGTATGAAAACCCCGTTGACCGGCGGAATCAGATTGCTGTTGCTGCTCACCCGTATCCCCACGCTGTGCGTATCAAGGCTCAGCACATTCAGCTTGTTTACGCATGTCAGAGAGTCGATCCTGCCGAACAGATCGCTGTATTCGAGCGGCTGCCCGTATACGGTCTCCTGCTCCTTAAACCATGCTCTCACCTCGCGCTCCAGGATGCTTGCGGCATCACGGTACTGATCCGAGACTATCACCTCTACCGTGGCATTTACCATGATATACTGCGGAGTATGCAGCACTATCTTCGTGCCGAGAAGCTTTTTCGGCTCAAGATATCTGTATATATTGTCTCTGTACCGGGATGACAGCTGCGAGCATCTCAGGGAATTGCCGGGGCGCACCACAATATTGACTGTCTTCGGGCTCGACTCATCATGCCAGGCATGGCATGAATGTATCACCAGCCCCGGAGTCTGTCGTACCAGTGTCTCATAGTCCTCAAGAGTCACCGCTCTGTATACTTTTCTCTGCTCCTTCATAGCCCTGAGAAGAGTCTCGCTTATCGTCTCCGGATCCTGCCCTCTTCTCACCAGCCTTGCCATAGTAAAGCTCAGATCGCCCGCTGTATCATATATAGCGCATGTAAATGCAGCATTGTCCTTGACATTACCCTCTGCTCCAGCGCTCTGTGCCATCTCATACACAGCGATTCGTCCCTCGGGTGCGAATCCGTAGTAACCGTTGCCGAACTCTATCGTTCCGTCGATCTCATTTACCGCATATACCGAATCATCCGGCTTGGCTCCCTCAAGATTGTCGGTTTCCTCCCATGTCCAGGACTGCCCCGGACGCAGCACATCATCGGTCTTTATCACCACGCTTTGTGCCAGCGGCCGGTCAGATGGAAGAGCATATACCTGATTCGGAAAGCCGTTGCCGTCTCCTATCGTTTCGCCGTCCGGCCAGCTCATGCTGCGCCGCTGCACAAGCTCTATGTTGCTCAGACTGATTCCGCAGCATACGGGTGCTACCGCAAACTCGCCCGCCTCCAGCACCGCTCTTATAGCGTAGCAGGATATCTCCTCGCTCCCGGCGCCTGCAGGCTGAACCGGCACCGGTTCTCCTTCATCAAGACTGAATGTGAGCCTTCCCGAGTAGAGCATGTTTCTGGTTTCATCCTTGTGCACCGTGAGTCTCGACCATCCTGCCGCAGTATGATACTGCCATTTGATGTCTGTCAGATCAACAAAATCCTTCTCCGGATCTTCGTTACGCATGCTGTCTGTATCAAACTGAAGCGAGAGATGATAGTTTCTTCCGGTCATGAGCGGCTCGTCCATATATATCCGGAGTGAGGCTCCGGTCTGGGTTCCGTCCCCGAACGGCGATATATATATGGTATTCATATCGTTCAGCTGTGTCTCGGAAAGCACTGACACCTCGCGCCCGTCCGCGTCGCAGCTCTCGGCCATGCATATCCGTCCTCTTGGAATCCGCTCATCCTCGTCAGTTTCAAACGGCAGTCCGCCTGACTCGAACACCGTCCCCTTCGGGATCTCCACCTCATCACCCGCGCACCTTCTCCGGGCATGAGCCCATACTCTGGCCGGTACCCGGCCCTTTGGCTTGATGCCCATCAGTCTGAAGAAATGCCGATAATGTCTCTCGCCAAGCTGTTCCATAAAGAACTGCTGATTTTCTCTGAGCCACGCAAACAGTTCCAGAAATGTGATACCCGGATCGTGATAATTATAATCCGTCCAGTCGGGATACAGCCCTGCTATCTTGTTCTTGTATTCCTGCGTCAGTTCTTCAAAGGTATCCGAATCAAAGATTATCTCCGGGAGCACACTTCTCACCTCCTTTGGGCTCTCTTAGTCATATTTATCACATGTCTTCCGCTTTGAACAAGCACAAAGGGATCATCCTGCAATGTCTCATATGAGACGGATGGCTCTCCGGGCTCATTTATAATCCTCGCAAATACTACGATTCTCTTCACATTCTCCACGCCGGGCACAGACCTGATCAGAGTTGCAATCTGTGTCTGCTGTGGCATCTCGCCTATATCCCAGCCTTCATTGTCGAAATTGCCGGTCACCGGATCAAGAAATCTCTCAAGGCGGCGAAGCACCGTCTGCTGCATGCGGAATACATCCTGATCCGCGCCGATCACCGCATCCACATGAAGCTCAAGTCTGGCCAGCCGCGGTGCACGGATCACAAACCTTCCGTCCTCATCCAGCCCTGTCGGAAGCTTGTCCTTGAAGTATGCATATATCTCCTTCTTCTGATCCTCATACCCGTATCCTGACGGATCATAGTCTCTTGTCAAAAGCACCAGTGTCACATACCCCGGTGCGCTCTCACCTTCGACATTCAGACATGAGCATGCTTTTACCTTCCTTATATTTCCCGAAGCCTCCATCGCGAGATTTTCAAAATCATCTGCAGTCACCGCTCTGAAATGATGCGACTGCTCACCGCACGCCCTGTCTATGGCCTGCTGAGATGTCTCCCTGTCATAGCCTCCGACGAGCGGCAGCGGGTTGTATACTGTGCTGACAAAGCCCTCTGTCAGCTCAAGCCCGCTGATCATTCCCGCGGGGATATTGCACAATGCTCCGCCCCCGACGCTATAGCTCACATATATCCCGTCCGGTACGCCCGGAGCAGGTACTCTTCCGTGCACGCCTCCGCCGAAGGTGATGGTTCCGCTGTTGGAATCCAGTACATAAACGCGCTCTCCCGGGCCGTGACGCTTTATGCTGTCTGTCTGCTCCCAGAGTATCCATCGGGCAGACACATC
>CAVIJY010000003.1:40944-47922 GCA_963643215.1 Lachnospiraceae bacterium
CCGAACAGACTTCGGCGCTTTGCATCAGTTATGCCGGGCAGTGTAATGATGCCTGTTCTTCTCAGATTCTCCGTATCATCTATCACATTTATGTCTGCCCACTCCGCGCCCTTGCAGTATTCCCATTTAAGCACCGGCTGTCCCTCCGGAAGCACATGTTCGATATCAAAAAGGAGTCTGACCGGACCTTCACGGCAGATATCCCCGACAGCTATATACATCGCCGGAGCATCGCCTTCCAGCCTTTTCACCGGACTGAGCATCCTCGTCCGGCGCGTGTCCATCTTGGTGAGCTCATGAGTCATATTGTTCTCACAATACATGTATTCCGGCGAGATGCTCTCTGTGGGATACTCGTAGGCTATGGTTACATCCGAGATAAACGGTGTTATATAGTTTCCTGTCGTCTTGTACGCGTTATTCACCTTCAATATCCGCGCCCGTATATAATATGTCTCGCTTGATCCGGCCAGTATCGGCTGCAGATCCTCCGGACATACAAACGACATTCTGACGATTCTGTCATTTTTCCCGTCACGGTATTTAAAAGCGTCCGAATAGTCCCGTCCGGCAAAAAGTCTCGCCCATCCGCTTCCGTTGAAATACTCCCATACAACCTCTTCTATTGTGATGTTGTAGGATATATCATTCGGAACGGAACCCTTGGGCATGACAAACTTCCAGTCTATCTGCGTCTGCTGCGTCTCCGTTATTGGTATCCGTGCGAACTCCTGAACAAAGGAGAGGCTTATCCGCGCTCCCCTCTTGCTGAAAGCGTCCTCGCTTCCGAAATACACCTCATCCTGCTGAGCAAATCTCTCTCCGAACGGAAAGCACACCTCACCGCTCGGCTGATCCACTCCTGCAGCAAACACATTGTCCGGCTCCTGAGCCGCACACTGCGCCGTGACATATATCTGTGCGCACCCCAGCCTGTCAAGTCCTGCCACATCGCATATCTCACACCCGAGCCACATTCCGGTGATGCCCGCATGCTCTCTCTCCACCCAGACTGCGTCCGATTTGGGTTTGTTTATATATATAACCCCGTCCCTTGCGCTTACATCGCTCAGGGTCACCTCTGTCCCGTCCTCACCTGCCTCATAGAAAAAGCGTACCCGGCTCGGATCGGCAAAGCTGCTCAGCAGCTCATCGTCGGGTGCCTCTCCTCTGCTGTCCTTTATATGCAGCCCTATTGATGCATATCTTCCGATTTTAAACAAAAACGGATGACTCAGGTAGACTCTGTGCCTCTGCAGATTATCCTCTTCCATGGCAAAGAGTCTGTATGCCGGCCGCTCCTCCATGGTTTGTGCATCATATATGCATCCGATATAATCCTCTGACGGGTCCACCTCATATATCGCCTGCAGCGTGTCCGGGGCTACAAAGACATCCTCCTGAAGCTCCACAGGAACCGCCTGCCCCTGCTCGTCCGTCACTTCACATCTGAGAGCTGTTCCCGCACTCAGCAGAGATCCGTCCATATCATCACTGGAAAGTCCAAATACGGCATATCCTGTCGCCGGGGCCGATGTCTTCATCGAGACATTAAGACAGTTAAAATAATCCGTCTTCAGCTTGTCTACAAGCATGGCATATTTCTTCTCCATGCTTCCCTGCATGCCCGCGTATACCTGAGCAAGAGCCACGCCTATATCAGGCTTTTGAGGATCGCAGTGCCACTCCGGCGTATAGCTTGTGGCTCTTGTCTGTATCTCTCTCATGATATCTTCCTGCTCACGCTGTCTGATCTTCTTCATATGCCGCCTCCTTTCCGCCTTATTTTATATATCTGCATGATCCGCGCCTCACCGGAGCTTCGCCGCGGCGCGTTTACTCCGCTACTGTCATTCCCTCGTTGATATAGAAGGGGTACACCAGATTGTATGGGTTATTTGTCGTACGCACAACATAGTTTATCGAGATATTCAGCTTTCCGTCAGCATCTGCCACCTGCGCCGTAACATCGATATCCGTGATGCGCGGCTCCCACAGTATCAGCGCCTCCTCGACAGCATCCTCTATCTTTGTCAGATGTTCAAAATCAAGCGAGTCAAATGCGTAATCATGGATCGCGCATCCGAATTCAGGTCTCATCACCCGCTCCCCCTTGCGTGTCATGATGATGATATATATGGCCTGCTTGATATCCTCCTCATATTCCGCCATCACCATGCGTCCCGTCACGGGATCCACGCTCAGCGGAAAGGCAAAGCCTTTTCCGAGAAAGCTGCTGTTGTCGGGATATACCGCCATAATGCCTCCCTTAGTTGATCTTGACCATGCTGCCCTTGAGCTGAGTCATTCCGCTTGCCTGCAGCGTCAGGCTTCCTGTTGCCTTCACCTGTGTGGAGCTTCCCTCCACGGCAGTGCTCTGCCCCTTTATCTTCACGGCGGAGCTTCCCTCCAGACTGACAGTTGCGGACTTGACGGTTGCCTTCTGCTTTTCAAGAGTCACGGCTGCACTTCCGCCTATGGAGAGCGTCAGCTTCTTTTCGGCGTTGATCTTCATCTCTCCCTTGCCTGTATCCATAAAGATTGTATTCTTCTTTTGCTTATCCTGCAATGTAATGGATTTCTTTTCATCATCCAGTATCACCGTAAGACCCCCGGGAGTTGATACAGTCAGCTTCTGCTTCTTGTCCTCATCTGACAGAGCTATCTCATGCCCTCCGGCTGTCCGTATGACCTTGTTGATGTTTTTTTCCGCCGGAGCCTTGTCCGGGCGCTTCATTTTGCTGCTCCACAGAGAGCCTATCACCACAGGACAATCCGTGCGGCCGCCCAGAAATCCCACCACGACCTCGGTTCCTATCTCGGGGAACATATACATACCGCCCTTGTCGGCCACATAAGGCGTCATGACAGGGATCCATCCTGTCAGCATCTTGCCCGTCTCTCCCACCGAGTATTCAACCTTGACCTTGCCCGGCTCGTTCTTGTCCCAGTTTTCCTTAACAATACCCATCACCAGGCCGGCATTAAAGGAAACCGAAGGCTGCGTCCTGTTTGATTTTATAAGGTCTTCGAACATGTATTTTACTCCCAGCCCTCTGTTGTCAGATTCGTCATATATCCGTTCTCATCGTATCTGTGTACAACCTGAGTGATATAGTACTTTTTGTTTACCAGACTATCTACTCTGTCGATCTTTATAAACCGGCCCGGAATCAGCTCCGGTATGCCTATGCAGCTGATCTGTGCATGCTGGCTCGCTGCCAGTGCCCGATCCGCCAGAGCCTTTGCCCTGTTTGTCGCCTGCGTCTTGGCCGTGCATGCCGGATCCGATATATACCACTCACCCTTCTGCGACAGCGGCATCGTGCTGCTCCATTTGGTCTTCGCATCTGCCTTGCCTTCTATCGGCTTGCCTGTGGCTGTATCATACCCGAGTATGTGATAACTTTCATTCATGTAGCCTGCATCGCTTTCAAATCCGACCAGTCCGCCTCCCGGCTTCAGCGTCAGCACAGGTGCGGTCACGCTTCTCGGCTTTCTGAAATAAACCTTGTCCACCGCTATGAAAAACTCACGCTGCACCCTGCCGCTTTCTATAAGCTCTTTGGTGATAAAATCATAGTCAGAACCGTTCTGCCATATCAGTCCGTCCTTCATATTCTCACTCGTGGCATCCACTACAGGTGTTGACAGCTTGGAATAACGCTTTAGCAGCTCTGATACCGCATCTGAATAGTTTTTTATCTTATATTCCCTGATATGATTATTGTCGGTCATCATGAGCCGCCTTGCATCGAGCCCTATCATCTCTATCTGCATTCCGCTCGTGACAGAGGCCACTATTCTCACATTGGACAGGTATCCTTTAAATACTGTCTGAAAGGCTGAGCCGTATCCCATGCTCAGAGCCACCGGCTTGCCAAGAACCGCCGCAGACTTCAATTCCTTGTCAAAGGTACCGTTTTTTATGTCATAGCAATCCTTAAATACAACGCTGACGCTGGAGCAGCCCTTTATGGAAAGCACTGCCTCAACCGATTGGATCCGCATGCCTTTTTTTATCAGATCAGAACCCCCGACCTCAAACTTGACGGCCGGCACCATAAAGTTATTGTAGGTTTTTTCCAGCTTTTCGTATTCCCATGTGCCGCTCATCAAATCCGCCATAATCGCCTCCGCCGCCTATGTAGTGATCGCCGGAATCATGATGATCATGCCGGGTTCCAGCTCCTTGGGATCCATGATGTGATTCTCCCTGGCTATAACCCGCCATTTTTCACAGTCACCATACTCCTCATATGCTATACTCCACAGACTCATACCCTCTACTATCACCCGGCTCTTTGTTCTGTCCGGAGATTCAAAGGGACTCTTTTTGCTGTCAACCGTGGGATCTACATACTCCGCTATCGTCAGATCAACCTTGGCACGGATTGGCTTTCCCTGCATGCTGAACATTGTATACTCCGCACTGAAGCTTGTGATATGCCCCTTGAAGTGCAGATTGCCCCAGGAAAATATAACCAGCGGCGGCTGGTGTCCCTTGCCGTCCACATGCACGGCCCTCTCCAGCTTGTTGATCTTCTCCGTCACGGGCTTCAGCTTGTTCTCCAGCCCCGCGCTCAGGGCTGTTATGGCAAGCAGCTGTGCTGACGGAACCAGAGCGCTGTCACTGTAGGAATCAAAGTACAGTGTCGTCGTCAATGTACGCCCGCTGCCGCTCAGGAATGACTGCTTTGGAGCATCCTTGCCCAGGGTCTGCGATTCCGTAAACTTCGGGGAGGTGTTGATAGTGTAAGAACTTGGATTGAATGTAAACTCCACGCTTCCTGCCGACTTGCCCTGCTCGTTGCATATCTCGATCTTTCCTCTCGCCAGTGTCGTAAGCATCCTCTTTGATCCCTCCTTTCATTGCATCCTGTCACATACCGCTTCTGAGCCGCTCCATTCTCAATCTTGCGGCAATATCACGCATGACATCACCTCTTATGGATGCGTTGGTCATCCTGTCTGCATAGCCTGCAAATCTTTTCTCGGAGATCTTCAGCTTATCTATCTCCGTCTGATGCCTGCTCAATGTGTCCATCGCATTCTTTAAATCAGTCTGAGCGGTATGCATCGCGCGCTCCTGTGTGCTCTGCGTGCGCGTGATGAAATTTATATCCTTGACAGTTGTTTCGGTTCTTTGAATCGTCTCCTCCGAAACTCTTCTTCCTGCTTCATCTTCCTCCTGCCGGGGTCTTGCCTCCGGGGCGTTGATCACGATATTCGGAATCTGATAATCGTCATATTCAGGCTCATGCGCTGACTGCGTGATGTATTCCATGTCTGCATTCGCCCCGCTTGCTCCGGCGATTCCGCTTGCTCCTGTCGCACTGCCGCGGACTCCAACCCTGCCTCCTGCGCCAGCCGTATATAGCGGCCCGGCGCTGCTCCGTGCATCTTCGCCCAAGGCACCGGCAAAGCCCGAAGCTTCATTTATCCCGACTCTGCTGCCCCTTAGTATCTCAAGAACCGACTGCGCGGTTCCGGCTGCTCTCTGCGCTGATGTCAATGAGTCTGACATTCTTCTGTCTGTGAGGCTTGCTGACGGCGCATTGCCTGTCGCTCTGCCGGAGACCGTAATTTGTGAAGATGCGTTCACGCCTGCATCCCGTCCCGCCTCCGATGCCATCTCTCGAAGCATGAGTCTGTTATAGGCCGAGCGATATATATTGCGTTCACCTGCATATACATATCGCCGCACATCCAGCTCCTCATGCATATCCTGCAGAGCATCCGTTATGATACCTGCGATATTTTCGTGGACTTTCGCTTCAGTCGTCCCGATACCGTTCGGCACAGCTGCCCGCTTCTGATCGGCCGTCCCCATTGGATTCTCCGCTGTATCCGCTCCATTGTCTTTTCTGTATATAAGCGCCAGCTCCGGTGCCTTTTCAAGCTGATCTATGCGTGAAAGCTCCTCTGATACATCTACTCCTGCAAATATGCTGCTTTGCAATATATTCTTTTCGATGCTCAGCATCACCGGGATGTCGCTGCTTTTTATATCGCTGAACATTTCCAGAAAAGCGGCTTTTTCGGAAGACATTCTGACATTCGCTGCCGTGATGTGCCCGCTGCTGTCTGCTTCTGTCTCCTCTCGGGTTACATTCAGTCTCTCGGCTCTTTCAAAGCACTGCGCAACTATATCTCCCGCTCTTGGGTCGTCTGTTGCTATCTGCGTCAGCCTTGCTTTGAATTCGGTCCATTGTCCCGGTGCCATATCAAGTATACTTTGAGCTATGCCATCCGCCACCGGCTGGTTATCTCTTATGATATGCACCATCTCCGGCTGCTGCTGCGTTCCTTCACCGTCGGATTCATCACCCTGACGGTCTGCTCTCAAAACCTCACGCAGAACAACTCCGGCCTCTGCATTCCCGCTCACGGGGAGCCTCGCGTAACCGGCCGTCAGTCTGCCCGGAAGCTCGCCCGGGTAGTCCTGTTCGTTCGCTCTCTTTTCATTCTCTCTGATGTCGAGTCTCTCTGTAAAGAGCTCCCACTCCTGCGGGCTCAGTCGTTCCAGCTCCCGGGCGATACTTTCTGCCGTACCTGCTGCACCTTCATCAAAGTCACCCTCCGGTCTGTGCCATGTCTGATCCTTTGATCCCGGCACTGCTGATGCCTCCGACGGGTATATCACATGGTCAGCCACATCTGTGCTTTCATATCGCACCGCAGGCTTTGCAGACTCTTCACCGCTGCCACCCGGCTGTCTCGCTGCTTCTCCTTCAGATGCTTTGTATAACAGCTCCGAGGCTCTTTCATATCGCATCGCAGGCTTCGCAGACTCTTCGCTGCGGCCACCCGGCTGTCTCGATACTTCATCCGGCTGTCTCGCTGCCTCGCCGTCAGATGCTCTGTATACCAGCTCTGGAGCTGCTTCAAGCCGCTCTATCTCCGATATCTCCTCACTGACATCCATTCCGCCGAATATCTCGCTTTGAAGTATCCGCTTTTCTATCCCGAGTATGA
>CAVIJY010000003.1:48536-70544 GCA_963643215.1 Lachnospiraceae bacterium
TTTTCCTCGCCGTTCCCGCTATCGCCTCTTTTTTCACCCGCTTCATCTTCGGCAGATGGCTCTGATATTCTCACTTCACCCGATACAGATGACTTTGATGGTTCTGGTGCACTGTCCGCTTTATTCGCTCCGGACACATTCCTCTCTGTACCGCCATTCTCATCTATCGCCGCACTGTTTTCCTTCAGATAGTCAAGAACCGCCTCTCTGCCCGAATACAGATCGCTCTCGTCTTCTCTGATAAGGCGCAGAATTTCTGCTCCCGCAGATTCCCTGCCTTTTGCTGCAATCTCGCCTGACGCGGCATCGTCCGACTCTGTATACCCGTCCGAGGCTGCCGCATACAAGCTCACGCGATGTCTTTCCTCCTGTACCGCGTCCGAGGCAATGCTTTCCATCCTGGCAGTCACTGTGCCGGACAGATCTCTCAGAAAAGAGCGAAAGCGGATTTCGGTCATGTCCCGAAGCCTGTTTCCAAGCTCTACTATGGTACTCGTTCCTGCGCTTTGCAGTATGATATCACGCTCCGGCTCCGGTGCCCGCTGAACTCTCCAGAAGAATTGTCTTGCGGACTCTGACTCCCACTGACTTGCAAACCGCATATTTCTTATCATGGGAATCTGCTGTGTCAGTCTTCCCGCTGCTTGATGCGGCAGCTCGGCACTGAGATTCTCCGTTTCGGCCGAGTCTGATTCCCCGGCGCCTCTGCGCAGTGTCCTGTTTGAAACTCCTGCCCGCGCAACCTCATCTCTCATATGGCCGTCAAAGATTCTGCTTTCCTGTGGCATATACGAGTCCGATGTCACCTCGCGGTATATCTCCTTGTATCGGGATATGGCTCCCGCTGCCTGTATATTGCTTTCCAGCTGCTCTATGAGCATCTCGCATCTCGACTGCAATGTGAGATAATATCTTTGCATATAGCTTTGATTCAGAATATTCACATTGTATCTGATGTTGTTGATAGTCGTGATCAGAGCGGAAAGCTCCGTAATACCCTCTGCTGCCTCCTGCGCAGCCATTTCCTGATACACAAAATCGACAGACGGCAGGTCTGTTTCCCCGGAGGCCCTGTATCGTCCTATGATCTCCGAAGCAAATGCAGTATTACCCGACAGTCTGTCAAATGTGCTTATATTCAGGACTCGCACAGGCATGATCGGCGAATGTGCGATCTGCCTCGCAGATGGTGTCATCTTCATCTTTATGGAATCGGAACCTCATGGATCCCGTTGTGGGTGATCTCTATCGTCTTATACAAAGGCTGACTCCCCAGAGCATCCAGATTGCTTGTCTCTACCTTCGTTATCATGCCGGATACAATGGCGTAGGCCTTCTGCATCTTTCCCCTTTGCATGATGATGACGGTCAGCCCATATATCGGCATGCCGGTTGTAAATGCAGCATCCGCAAGTCCCTCCGGACTCGCCAGTATGCCTCGCTCCAGCACGAGAGTCTGGTTTGACTTTCTGGGCTTCATCAGATTGTGGACTCCCCAATTGTCTCCGCCCTCATTGAGCACCTCTGTCTCTATGGTGTCTGTGATATTGCTGACCTTGGCGAAGCTGAACTTTAACAGTCCGATGGTCACGATGAAGCTGTTATTCAATAATAAGCTGCTTTGTATGCTCATTTACTTGATATCTTTCAGATCAAACACATTTTCCGGTTCATCGTTGAGCTTGCGGTTGATGCCCGATATCTCATTGCACCAGCGTATACGCTCCGTATGGCTCAGCTGCATGATCTCGTCATGGCTCCAGTGCAGATAGTAGGCGATGAATCCGGCCTCCTGATAGATCTTGTCCGCCGGGTATGTTGTTATACTCCGGCTTCTGTAAAATTTACGGGGATCTCTATCTCCTTGCCGCAATGAGGACATACTCCCTTGTATACCGGAATGTCCATGGCATTTATCCTCTGATACAGATCCTGAAGGTATGCCAGATCCGGTGTGAACAGCCCCTCTATGATCCTTGTATCTACCGCCGGGAGTGTTCCAAGCTGCGTGATAACTCTGGCGAGTATGATAACCGTCAGATATCCCGGGTTCTGCTGAACTCTGGAATCTCTGAGCGGAAGTATCTCATCGGCAGCATTGGCCAGACGCATCTTGCCTGTTTTGTGAAGATTGCCCTCTCTGTCGATGTAACCCTTTGGTAATGTAAATTCAAATTCCGTCTGGAACATGATTGTATAGCTCCTTTCTCCGTGAATCCTGCTTTAAGTACAACAGGGGTATGTGTGAACACATACCCCTGCCATCTACCCTTGTTATGAGCAAAACTCACGCAGCGGGTTTTGTCTCATGTCATGAGATTCTTGTAAGTCCTTCGTGAACGATCTCTATCGTCTCTATTGCTATCTCTGATGCCGAAGCATTGAAGTCCGGAGCGGTGTATCTCGTGGGCCATGCGTTGATAACCTGCCATGATGCCGCCGGTGCCTGCGTTTCATTGAGAAGCGTGATCGTAAGCGTCTTACGCTCTACTGCCCCCTGAAGTCCTGATGCCAGCCAGTCATACATCGCCTTGGAATCCGCGATGCCCTGCTTCAGCGTCAGATTGCCGTATTTCTTAAGACCCGGAACCTTCATGGGCGTCTCGACAGTCATGTCACCCTCGCGATACTCTATAGGCTCGATGGTGATGTCGCTTCCCGTAACCTCGGTGAAACCGCCTGCCTCGATGCCGTCGATCTCAACCTTATATCTGAATTTCGCATTTGGATATCCAGCCATATTCTTTTATCCTCCTTAATCTTGCTCTCTGTCGGTCATGAAATCCCCTCTAGGGTGCTTCATGCGGGACTCAGCCCTCTCCGCCTCCTGCTTCCGCATCCGCGGTCTTCTGAGAGATACGGAAGATTACGAACTCTGCGGGCTTTACGGGTGCAACTCCGATCACGCATACCAGACGACCGTTGTCGATATCGTCCTGTGTCATAGTGTCGCGGCCGATGTTAACAAAGAAAGCCTCTTCCGGAGCGGTTCCTGCAAGAGAGCCGCCTCTCCACAGGTTCTCAAGGAATACGCTGATGGTTCTCTGAACCCTTACCCAAAGCACTTCATCATTCGGCTCAAATACGGCCCAGTTTGTGTTGGCCTTGATGGACTCCTCGATGAAGATGAACAGACGTCTTACGTTTACATACTTCCAGCTTGAATTGCTGGATGCTGTTCTGGCGCCCCATACACGGATGCCCTGTCCCGGGAACGATCTGATAAGGTTGATTCCCTTCGGGTTGAGAATATCCTGCTCTCCCTTGTTGAACTGGCTGTCAAGACCGATGCATCCGCGTACAACCTCGTTGGCGGGAGCCTTGTGAACTCCTCTTGTGTTGTCGCTTCTTGCATATATACCCATGATAGCGCCTGACGGCGGAACTGCTATGTTCTTCTTGTCAAGCGGATCGAAGGAGATCAGCCACGGATGATACAGCGCCGCATATGATGTATCGAAGATATCTCTCTGTGCGATCAGATCCTGTACCTTCTTTGCGTCTCTCGGGATATCAAGAACAGCGAATCTGCTTCCGAGATTCTCACAATGCGCAACCAATGTCAGCTGAACATTGGGATCCGTAACTCCTGGAACTGCCATGATGGACACCATATCATTGTCCAGGAATGACTGGATGCCGGTACGAAGTCCCGCGCCTCTGTCTTCGCCTATGAAGTCGGCTGCAGTGATATTGTCCACGCTTCCGTTCTTGCCGCCTGTGAGACTGATCGTAACTGCCGCAGCATCGCCTCCGGCGATCATCTCAAATGGTGTCTTGATCTCCTCGCCGGCTCCGCCGATATAGTGAATGTCAACGAGTGATGACTTGGCCGTCTTCTTCTCCACATAGTTGGATGCATTGATATTGAAGCCCATGTTGTCATATACCTCGACAACATCGCCGTAGCGTACATCAAGGCTGAACTCGCATGTGGAGATCGTCTTGGCCGGCAGCAGTTCCTTATCTACGACATCGCCGTCAAATTCCTTTTCCAGAGTAAGGATATTGCCCTGGTTCTTTACTACTCTGTTGTATACCGTAGCTGTTCCGTCGGTATAAGCGATAACATCGCCTGCATTGAAGCCTGCTCCGCTCTTTACAACATATCTCTTGCCTGCATCTGTATCGAGAACCTCGAGAATCTGGGTCTTTGCTTTACTTGCGGGTGATGCAACGATCCTGATATCGTCACCCCACGCTCCGGGATCCTTTGCCGTGATATCAAGTACCGCATTGCTTCCCTTAGCGCACTCTGCGTCAGACGGAGCAACTCGTGAAATGAATGCTCTTGATCCTCCGTTTACAAAAAACTGATCAACAGCATAAGCAAGGAATCTGTAATCTCCGAATTCATTCTCTGAAAGGTATCCGCCGTAGATTCTCTTGAAATCTGCGGGACTCGTCACAAGCTGAGGAACTCCTGCAACAGGACCTCTCTGTGCCAGTCCGATAAATCCTGCGGTGCTGGTGCTTACACCTTCCATTGGCTTAGAACCGGATTCGAATTCCTCGACATATACGCCCGGTGATAAATATTCAGCCATGTTTCTTGCTCCTTTCTGGTTTCTAAATATTCTATATTTATTAAAATAATTCAGAATATTCCCTTGGACATGCGTAGTATAGCATGCTCTACGGGATTTGACCACGATTTTCTTTACGGTTTTATACGGCTTACACTCCGTGTTACTTGTTATAATCGCACTTCTGACACTGCGGGAGCATACCCTCCGATGAGTCACGCTGAAATATTCCCGCCCATCTGCATATGCTCTGCAGTATAGGAACCACAGACTTCCCTTTTTTTGTCAGTGAGTATTCTACTCTCGGAGGTATCTCGGCGTATTGCTTTCTTGAAACTATGCCGTCTCTTATAAGCTCCTTCAATGTAGACGCAAGCACCGCATCAGTGATATTCAGCATCTCGCTTCTTATACCGCTGTAGCGAAGCACCTTCTTTTCATTTAATACGCATATCACGCGTGATTTCCACTTGCCTCCGAATATCTCCAGACCGTATTCCAGCGGGCATCTTATGTCCGCCTCGGTTTTCTTCTGATACATGCTTCTGCTCTCCTTCCTTGCAAATGTGATTGTATCCGATTTCCTCCATATTTGAAAGTCACTATCAAATTTATTAGCGGCTCATAAATTTCTTTATATCTTTTTCCCGTCAAGTTCCTTTGATATATTTATCTCGCATTCCGGAGATGCAAAAAGCAACCACTCAATATATAAGCTAAGCAAAACCACAAGGAGGTACGCACAATGAAGGTTAAGGCATATCTTGAAATAACCATGAAGATCAATCCGGAGAACCGTCCCGCCGCTGCCAAGGTATATACAGACTATCGTCAGCCGTTTCTGGACACCATACCCGGCGCACTGACCAAGGAGCTTCTCATCCGTGATGAGGATGTTCAGGTTATCCACGGCTTTGACAGCATGGAGCACGCTAAGGCGTATCTTGATACAGATATGTTCAAGAACGATGTTTTTGTCGGGCTTAAGCCCACATGGGCCGCAGATCCCGATGTTCGCTTCTACGATGTAGCATAAGGAACCTGCAACATAGAGATATTCAGACCTAAAAAGCGGGTTCTTCTCCCGCATGAGACAAAAGGCAGGGCGCCATCCCCTCAGCGCCCTGCCTTTTTATTTATGTGATCCGTCGAATGTGTCTCCTCCGCAAGGATTTCAGCCATTCTCGCCCGGTCGGAGACATATGTCGTCTCTCACACTCCCCGCAGCTGCACGGACGGTATATACGCTTTTACCATGTCTGCCATCTCCCGCATCTCATCCGGGGTAAATGCGTCCAGCCCGCTGCCGGACTCACAGCTCTTCATATGCTCTATCACACACTCGCTGTCCTCGTAGCGCTGCAGAAAGTAGTGAGGCGCTCCCGCCAGCCACATTCCGATCTCCTCCATATCACGCGCGCTGTGCAATCCCCTGACCAGAGTGGTCCGATACTCATAGTAAAACTGCGGGTGCACTTTGCCGTATGCTTCAAGAAGGCGGATCGAATCCTCTATCCTGTCAAGCTCAAAGCTTTGCGGCGGCAGCCCGGCTGCTCTTGCATAGCCCTGCGGCGAAGATTTGATGTCCATCGCTACGCCATCCAGCAGTTCCTCGTCCAGCAGCCTCTTCAAAACCTCAGGCGTATATCCGTTCGTGTCCAGCTTTATCCTGTAGCCCAGCTTTCTGATGCTCCGTATAAATGCATCAAGATCCCGATTCAGCGTAGGCTCACCTCCCGTGATGCACACTCCCTGCAGGACATTTCTTCTTTTCTTCAGAAATCCAAAGAGCCATTCCTCGTCTATCACCGGTTCTCCCTCCGGAGCCAGCACCAGGCTTCCGTTCTGACAGAACGGACACCTGAAATTGCAGCCTCCGGCAAAGAGCGTGCATGCCGTATGCTCCGGGAAATCGAGAAGTGTAAGCTTGTTTATCCCATGTATCTTCATATCAAACCTGTATATGCAGCCATATGTGTCTGTATACCCGTTCTGTACCGCCTTTATCTCCGGGTCTGTGCAAAGCCCATGATCTCGCTGGCATTGGTATATTTGCTTACGGTGCCGTCCTCTATGACAACAAGCGTCGGGGCGGACATCACCTCAAAGTCACCTACCAGAGTCCTGTTGCTCGGGTCTGACGCATCAACCTCTGTCAGCTCGATTCCCTCCAGCACATGATTCGCCTTTAGCATGCTGCACTTCGGACAGGTCTGCGTCGTGAAAAGCAGCACCCTGTCGCCTGTCGGCGCCCCTGATACCGTGCCCTTCTGCGCTTCATCCGACCCTGCATCATCAGTCGTATCCGTACAGCCGGACAATCCCGCATCGCCATGCATTTCCCCGTCTTCATGCACTCCGGAAGTCTGACCCCCGGCATATACATTCGCGTACATGGCAGATGCATTCTTTAAAAACTCCTGTTTCGCCGCCGCATAGCTGGACTTGATATCATATGACTTTCTGTCCATGAACTCCTGAAGCTTGCCGTCGTTCCAGTTGCCGACCGGCCTGTAGTATCCCGTGATTCTCGAGTATACCTCAGTCTTTCTGCCGCAATGAGGACATACATGCTGCTCGCCGTCCAGATATCCGTGCTCCTCGCATACGGAATATACCGGGCTGAGCGTGAAGTACGGCAGTTTGTAATTCTCCGCAACCGTACGCACGAGCTGCATGGCAGCCTTCCAGTCCGGAAGCCGCTCTCCGAGGAAGCAGTGAAATACTGTTCCGCTGGTATACTTCGTCTGAAGATTGTCCTGTATATCAAGCGCGTCAAACACATCATCGGTAGCACCGACCGGCAGATGCGAGGAGTTTGTATAATACGGAGTCTCCCCCGGTTTTCCGGCTGTGATGATATCCGGATACAGCGCTCTGTCATGCTTTGCAAGCCTGTATGCCGTGGACTCGGCCGGAGTTGCCTCAAGGTTGAACAGATTGCCGTACTGCTCCTGATAGTCAGAGAGCTTTTCTCTCATGAAGTCAAGCACCTTCTCCGTCCACGCAGCCGACTCCGGGGCCGTCAGATCCTTGCCTATCCATGACGCATTCAGGCAGGCCTCATTCATGCCTACCAGCCCGATGGTGGAGAAATGATTGACAAAGCCGTCAGGCAGATAACGCTTCGTATACGGATACAGTCCCATATCCATATACTTGTTTATGACCTTGCGCTTGATATCCAGCGCTCTGGCAGATATGTCCATCATGTACTCCAGCCTGCGGAAGAAATCCACCTCGTTTTTCGCCAGATATGCGATCCTCGGCATATTGATGGTTACCACACCGATAGAGCCTGTATTCTCACCCGCTCCGAAATTGCCTCCGTTCTGCTTTCTCAGCTCGCGCAGATCAAGGCGCAGCCTGCAGCACATGGATCTGACATCGCTCGGCTGCATATCACTGTTGATATAGTTTGAAAAATACGGTGTCCCGTACTTTGCCGCCATGGCAAAGAGCAGTCTGTTGTTCTCCGTATCCGACCAGTCAAAGTCCTTGGTGATGCTGTATGTAGGGATGGGATACGCAAAGCCTCTGCCGTTGTAATCGCCCTCCACCATGACCTCAATGAAGGCCTTGTTGACCATGGCCATCTCCCTGACGCAGTCGCCGTATGTGAAATCCATCTCCTTGCCGCCTACCAGAGCCGGGAGGTTCTTCAGATCGTCCGGACAGGTCCAGTCAAGTGTGATATTGGAAAACGGAGCCTGAGTTCCCCATCTGGACGGGATATTAACTCCGAATATGAATGTCTGCATGGCCTGTTTTACTTCATCATATGTCAGATTGTCGACCTTCACAAACGGCGCAAGATATGTATCGAAAGAGCTGAATGCCTGCGCTCCGGCCCATTCATTCTGCAGTATGCCCAGAAAGTTCACCATCTGATTGCAAAGTGATATGAGATGCTTGGGCGGAGCCGAAGATATCTTGCCCGGCACTCCTCCAAGCCCCTCCTTTATGAGCTTTTTCAGATCCCATCCTGCGCAATATCCGGTCAGCATGCCCAGATCATGAATATGAATCGCACCGTTTCTGTATGCGTCTACGATCTCCTTGTCGTAGAATTTTGTCAGCCAGTGTGCCTTGCTGATGCGCTCGGAGTTGTTCAGAATCATAGCACCCACAGAATATGACACGGAAGCATTCTGCTTTACATGCCAGTTCTTCTCGCGCTCCACGATATCTCCGCCCTCGCCCGGATCCAGAAAGTCTCCCACATCCGGCTCACCGGTATATCCGGTGATGGTCTGCTCGCAGAACTCCTCCGCGGAGCGGATATTTCGTATGTTTTCATGCACCGCGCGATATCTGATAAATGCTCTTGCGGCATCATAAAAGCCGTGGCTCATCAGAGCCCTCTCCGCCTGATCCTGTATGTCCTCCACATTGTATATGCCGTTGGGATACAATCCCTTCAGCTCTGTCTCTATATCCTTTGTAAGCTTTGATGCTATCGCTGCGTAGTCCCTGTCCTTGGATGCCTGCATCGCCTTCGCCAGAGCCGTCTCGATTCTGACTCTGTCATAGCTGTCTCGTCTTCCGTCACGCTTTATTACGATGAAATTTCCTGCCATATCTCTCTCCCGCTGCCGTAGCTGTAATACCAGTAAAGCACAATATGTTGTGCTTTATATGAGTTCGTGTCACATTATATCGGTTCCATAAAGCATTGTAAAGATAACCGCGGATATCCTTATCATACAAAAAAAGCAGAGCCTGACTGTGGATTTTTGTCAGCAGTCGCCGTCGCGGGCGCTGTCCGTTCTCAGTCAATGCTCTGCTTTTGTATTGCATTTCCGGTTGTTTATGCTTTTAATGCCTGATCCAGATCCTCGATTATATCATCTGCGTTTTCTATTCCGACCGAAAGTCTGACCATATCCGGAAGAACCCCTCCGGCTACAAGCTCCTCGTCTGTCATCTGCCTGTGTGTTGATGATGCGGGATGGAGCACACAGGTATGCGCATCCGCCACATGCGTAGCGATGATGGCCAGCTTCAGATGCTTCATGAACTCCTCGGCGGCCGCCCTTCCTCCCTTTACTCCGAAGGAAATGACGCCGCAGGTGCCGTTCGGCATGTACTTTTGCGCTCTCTCGTAGTATTTATCTCCGGCAAGTCCGGGATATGTCACATAGGAGACAGCCGGATGTGCGGACAGGAACTTCGCGACCTTCAAAGCATTTTCGCAATGGCGCTGCACACGAACAGCCAGAGACTCCAGTCCCAGATTCAGCATGAAGCAGCTCATCGGAGACGGTATCGAGCCGAGGTCTCTCATCAGCTGGGCCGTGGCCTTGGTTATGTATGCCTTCTCCCTTCCGAACTTTTCCGCATATGTGATGCCGTGGTACGACTCATCCGGAGTGCACAGCCCGGGGAACTTGCCCGCATGAGCCATCCAGTCAAATCTTCCGCTGTCCACAATGGCTCCTCCCACCGTCGCATCATGGCCGTCCATATACTTCGTGGTTGAGTGGGTCACTATATCGGCTCCCCACTCAAAGGGACGGCAGTTGATGGGAGTGGCAAATGTATTGTCCACTATAAGCGGAACTCCGTGTCTGTGTGCCGCATCCGCAAAGCGCTCTATATCAAAGACTATCAGCGCCGGATTGGCTATGGTCTCTCCGAACACGCACTTGGTATTCGGCCTGAAGGCTGCCTCAAGCTCCTCGTCCGAGCAGTCCGGATCGACAAATGTAAAATCGACTCCCATACGGCGCATTGTAACATTGAACAGATTGTAGCTTCCGCCGTATATGGTGGATGATGCCACCACATGATCTCCGGCGCTTGCCAGATTGAATACCGCATAGAATGTGGCGGCCTGTCCAGATGATGTAAGCATCGCCGCACTTCCGCCCTCAAGCGCAGCTATCTTGGCTGCAACCATGTCATTGGTCGGATTCTGAAGCCTCGTATAAAAATATCCCTCGGCCTCAAGATCAAACAGCTTTCCCATGTCGGCGCTTGTATCATACTTGAATGTAGTGCTCTGATATATAGGAATCATGCGGGGCTCTCCGTTGCCCGGTGTATATCCCGCCTCTATGCATTTGGTTTCCTGCCTCATCCCGTATCCTTTCCCTGCTGTCTGTGCCCGTTAAAGGGAGTTTTTCAGATAGCCCGCTATTGCTGCCGATACCTTCTTGATATCCACTCCGGAGGTGTTGATCATCAGATCATAGTTTTCCCTCGCACCCCACTTGCGCTCACTGAAGAACTCATAGTATTGCGCGCGGTTCTTATCTATCTCCTTCATCTTCTTGGCTATCTGTGCCTCTGTCAGATGTTCATCGCCGCTCTTTCTCTCGATGCATCTTTTTATCTTGCTCTCCCTGTCCGCATATACAAATATGCGAAGCGGATTCTCATCGCGCAATATATAGTCGGCGCACCGGCCTACGATGATGCAGTCTGACTTCTCCGTCAGCTCCTTCAAAAGCTTATGCTGCTCGGCAAACACGGCGACGGACTGCTTGAGTGCGGTATTGGAGCCCGAATAAAAGCTGTGCCTTACATGAATCGGAAATGATATGACCGGGCGGCTCTCTGATATCTGCCGTATATACGTCTCAGACATATCCGTTCTCTTCGCGATCTCCGTGATGATCTCCTGGTCGTAGTAAGCAATGCCCAGCTCCTCCGAGAGTCTGCGCCCGAGCTCACGGCCTCCGCTTCCGAACTCACGGCCGATAGTGATAACCCTTTTCAATATGATCAGCTCCTTTCCTGTATCTGTACCACCATAATAGACCCAAAAGCCCGGCTTGAAAAGAGGCTATCAGCCTCACTCAAGCTCAAATGCTCCTGTATAGAGCTGATAGTAGGTTCCCTTCTCTGCGATCAGCCTTTCGTGATTACCGCGCTCTATGATTTTTCCGTGATCAAGAACCATGATGACATCGGAGTTCTTGACAGTAGACAGACGGTGCGCGATCACAAATACCGTGCGTCCCTCCATCAGCTTGTCCATACCGCTCTGCACCAGTGCCTCGGTACGGGTATCAATGGAGGATGTCGCCTCATCAAGTATCATGACAGGCGGATTCGAAACAGCGGCGCGTGCTATGGATATCAGCTGCCGCTGACCCTGTGACAGACCGCTGCCGTCACCCTTGAGCACCGTATCATAGCCGTCAGGCAGCATCCGTATAAATCCGTCGGCATTGGCCAGCTTGGCCGCATCTATGCACATCTCATCAGTGGCATCGGCATTGCCGTAGCGGATATTCTCCATGACTGTTCCCGTGAAGAGGTTTACATCCTGAAGCACTATGCCGAGGCTTCGACGCAGATCGGCCTTCTTTATCTTGTTGATATTGATGCCGTCATAGCGGATCTTTCCATCGGCGATATCATAAAACCTGTTGATGAGGTTCGTTATGGTGGTCTTTCCGGCACCGGTAGCGCCTACAAAGGCCACCTTCTGTCCCGGCTCGGCATACAGCGTTATGTCATGCAGCACTATCTTGTCCAGATTGTATCCGAAATCCACATGATCAAAGACTATGCGACCCTCGAGCTTTGTATATGTCACCGTTCCGTCATGATGCGGATGCTTCCATGCCCACATTCCGGTATGCTCTGATGCCTCCGCGATCTCTCCGTTTTCCTCGCGGGCATTGACCAGCGTCACATAGCCGTCGTCCGTCTCGGGCTCCTCATCCAGAAACGCAAAGATCCTCGATGCACCTGCCAGCGCCATGACGATGGCATTGAACTGATTCGATATCTGAGATATGGGATTTGTAAAGCTTCTGGACAGTGTCAGAAATGACGCTATCATACCCAGGGACAATGTTCCCACGCCTGTCAGCGTAAGATTCGGCGTCTTGGCGATGGCCATATATCCTCCAAGTATCGCTATGATCACATATTGCATATATCCCAGGGCATTCATCATGGGCATGATGGAGTTGGCCATTCCCGTGGCATTCATCGCATTGTCCGCCCAGGTTCTTCCCTTTTTGCGAAGCTCTTCCCTGCTCTTATCCTCATGGCAAAAAACCTTGACGACCTTCTGACCGTTTATCATCTCCTCGACATATCCGTTCAGATCTGCCAGATAGCTTTGCTGAGCTATGGAGTACCTGCCGATCTTGCCGACTATCTTGGCTATAAATTTCATGGTGACAAAGACAGTGGCACATACCACTACCGTCAGACCTACGCTGGTATACAGCATGCATACAAACACCGACGCGATGGTAAAGGCCGATGAGATGAGCTGTCCCATAGCCTGGGCGATCATCTGTCTCAGAGTATCCGTATCGTTGGTATAAAGGCTCATGACCGCCCCGTGGGTATGAGTATCAAAGAATCTGATGGGCAGACGCTGCATCTTGGTGAACATTTCATCTCTGATGCGCTTAAGTGTCCCCTGAGCTATGGTTACCATACGGCGGTTGTAAATCAATGTCGCACATATACCTATCAGATATATGACCGCGATCCGTCCCAACGCATACAGCAGTCCTGTATATACAGGCGTCTCCATAGTCAGAAGCGGCGTGATATAGTCATCTATCAGACTTTGCAGAAACATGACCGATGCCGCTCCCGCCAGAGAGCTGAGAAGTATGCATATAACTATCAGTATGATGGAGCCCCGATACTCTCTCATATATGAGAGAAGTCTCTTGAGCGTGGCCGGGTCAAACTTCGGAGGAGTCATGCCGCCTCTCGGGCCGTCCTGAGGCATTCCGGGCTTTGCGCCGCCCTGCACCGCAGCGGCACCGCTCTTTTCAGGCTTATTCTTGATCTCTGACATATCCTTTATATCACTCATTGTCCTCCCCTCCCTTCTGCTGAGATTCATAAACTTCTCTGTATATCGCGCTCGACTCAAGCAGCTCTTCATGTGTACCGATATCCGAGATCCTGCCGTCATCCATGACCACGATCCTGTCTGCATGCTGAACGGAGCTGATACGCTGCGCGATGATGATCTTTGTAGTCTCCGGAATATACTCTGACATGGCGCTCTGTATCTGCGCATCTGTCTTGGTATCAACCGCCGAGGTGGAATCGTCCATGATCAGCACCTTGGGCTTTTTAAGGAGAGCTCTGGCTATACAAAGTCTCTGCTTCTGTCCTCCGGACACATTGGTTCCGCCCTGCTCTATATATGTATCGTACCCGTCGGGCATAGCCGATACGAACTCGTCGGCGCATGCCAGAACGCATGCCTGCTTTATCTCATCATCTGTTGCATGCTCATTGCCCCAGCGCAGATTTTCCTTGATAGTTCCCGCGAACAGCTCATTCTTCTGGAGAACCATGGCCACGGAGTTTCTCAGGGTCTCAAGGTCATACCTTCGCACATCCACGCCTCCCAGACTCACACTTCCGCCTGTCACATCGTACAGACGCGGAATCAGCTGCACCAGCGAGGATTTTGAGGAGCCGGTTCCTCCGATGATGCCTATGGTCTGTCCGGAACGGATATCCAGATTTATATCGTCCAGCACCTTTTTATCTGCCTTGGATGCATATGCAAAGCTCACATGATCAAATACTATGGAGCCGTCCTTTACATCCTTCACTGCATTCTCGGGATTCTGTATATCCGTCTTTTCCTCAAGTATCTCGGCGAGACGCTGCGCTGATGCTCCCGCTATGGTCAGCATGGCATATATCATTGAAAGTATCATAAGGCTTGACAGCACCTGCATGGCATATGTGAAGAGGGCTGTCAGGCTGCCTGTTGTAAGTCCCAATGCCGCATTGTTGCCGCTTGCCACGATGGCCTTCGCTCCTACCCATGATATAAGCAGCATGCAGGAATACATGCACAGCTGCATGACAGGCGAGTTGAGCGCGATGAGACGCTCTCCCTTGGCAAAGTCCTCGTATATACGCTTCGATATACCCTTGAACTTCTCTGTCTCATAATCCTCACGATTGAAGGATTTTACGACGCGTATGCCGCGCACATTTTCCTGTACTACATTGTTCAGATCATCATATGTATGAAATACTCTTTTGAATACAGGATGCACCTTGCGCGTGATGCACAGCAGCGCGATCGCAAGAAACGGCATAAACGCGGTAAATATAAGCGATATCTGCCTGCTGATACGAAATGACACTATCATGGCAAATATCATCATCATGGGACCCCTGGTTGCCATGCGAAGCAGCATCTGATAAGCATTCTGCACATTGGTCACATCGGTGGTCAGACGCGTCACAATAGATGCCGTAGAGAACTTGTCGATATTGGAAAAAGCAAATGTCTGCACATTGTCGTACATGTCCTCTCGAAGATTTTCGGCAAAACCCACCGAGGCTCTCGCCGCAAACCATGCCGAAAAGAATCCCGTAAGAAGCTGCAATATGGCAAGTATCAAAAGTCCGAGGCCGAACTTCCATACATTGCCCATGATTCCTGTTTCGATGCCGTTGTCGATGAGACCTGACATACACAGCGGTATGATGATCTCAAATACCACCTCCATCACAGACAGGATGATTGTGATTATAGATGCCTTCTTGTACTGTCGAAGGCTCTTAGATAAAGTGCGAATCAATGTTTCATTCTCCTTTCACAGCAGATTTTTATAGATCACCTGCAGGGCATCCGTCAGCTCTGTGATCTGATCCTCGGACAGACCCTCCACCATGCGGCTCTCCTGTATTCCTATCATCGAATCCATGTCCTCGCCGATGCGTATCGACTTCTCGGTTATCGTAACGATCTTGTTCCTCTTATCCGACTCGTCTGTGCGGCATGCCAGAAAGCCCTTTTGCTCCATTCTGGCCACGATGCCCACAACAGTGGGGTGAGATACCTCCAGAAAATCCTCTATCTCCTTTTGCATCGCACTGCCGCCGCGTTCTGCCAGAAAGCCGAGGATACGCCCCTGCGCCAGTGTCAGATCATGGCTTTTCAGATCTGCATCCGCATGCATCTTGATCTTATCCGATATGTTCTTTATCATGTATCCCACAGGATATTTTGTCACATCCATCGCCTCCTTTTGGTGTAATATAGTATTATCATATGTAGCGCGCTACATGTAGCGTGCTACATATGATAATTTCATAGCAGTTGAAAGTCAATAACCAATCTGTATTTGTTCATTTATTTTTCACAATTACTTTGCTCTGCCTTTGTGTGATTTTCATATGTTCTTGTGTACTTAAGAGACACTCCGGCCGATGCCGGTCGCCACTGTCGCTTAGCACCGACAAAGCCTCGTGCAATCTCTGACTTTGACTTATTATTTCGCGTAAAGTAAGGCGCCGGTGCTTTCACACCGACGCCTTACCTCTCTTTATGCTATGTAAAACACGCTTTGCGCTTTCCCCTGCCCCGTGTCCTGCATGCAGCATCCTGACATCATCCGAACATCCCTGCCACAGCACATATAATCTGCGGAAATACCGAAACAACAACCACCATCCTGATTATCTGAAGCTCCACCAGCTCCTTGCTGTCTACTCCGAGATCCGCGGATATAAGAGCCATATCCGAGGCGCCTGCCGGCGTCGCCGTAAGCATCGCCGTCCGCTTATCAAAACCGCACTGCCTGTTCAGTATTCGACCTACAACAAGACAGTTGATTGAATATCCTGCAAGAATGATCAGCGCCGGAACCACCATATATCTGAGTGAGACAAGATCAGATGCATTGATTCCGCATCCGATATAGGCTCCTGACAGGATCTGCGCCATACGCTTTGCCCACATGGGCAGATATGCCCTGTCAAAGCATATCTTCATCACCATGACACCGAGCATGGAAAACACCAGCGCTCCCGCCGGAACTCCCAGCTTTTTACCTGCCACACCGCATACTACAGCTACCGTCGCCGTCAAGGCGAATTCGCTGGACGATCCATGCCTCTTTCTTCCGGCATCAGATGCCGCCGCATCTTTGTTCTGCTGTTTTGAGGCATCCTTCGATACATCAGCTTCCTGCGTCCTTCTTTCATCTCTTGTCACTGCAAGTATGACAGAAGGGAATATCCCTATGCCCGCAATGAGTCTTACAAATTGCATCAGAGCCACCTTCGTCGCATCGGCTCCCAGATCTGCGGCGATGATAGGTGTGTCGCTCATGCCTCCGGGCACTGCGCACAGCATGCTGGTGAGAAGATCCATGGGGCTTGTCAGATACAGCACAGTCCCCAGAATCATATTCAGACACAGCATCGCCGCAAGCAACACGGCTGCCGGCTTTCCAAGGCTTCTCATGCTTTTTATATCATCACGGCTTGCGCTGCAGCCTATGAAAGCCCCTGCCATGCACTGAGCAAGCAGCTTTGCCTGAGACGGCATATATGCTGTGCCCTCCGTGATATTCAACAGCGCTGCGCCTACTATAGCGCCGACCATCATGCCGCCCGGCACCTTAAGCTTCAGCAGCAGACATCCCATAGCGGCAGCAGCGGCAAATGTAAGCAAAAGATCGATCATGGCTCGTATCCTCCCGATTAGGATCTAAGCTCTGCTCCTATTTCCTTAAGCTCCTTGATCAGATGCTCCATGACAGCATTGACCTCTGCATCCTCGAGAGTTCTGTCCTTATGACGGAATGTCATGGTATATGCTACAGACTTGAAGCCCGAGGCTATGCCCTTGCCCTGATATACATCGAAGAGCTCATAGCTCTCCAGCAGACTGCCTCCGCAGTCCTCTATGCAGTCCTCTATCTTCTCTACCGGAAGATCGCCTATCACCACAACGGATATATCACGCGTAACTGCCGGGAATCTCGGTATGCCCTCATAGATGATATCCATATTCATGAACTTCATCACAGTCGGCATGTCAATCACGGCTACATATGTCTTATCGCCGATTCCGTAGTTATCAGCCACATCCGGATGAATCTCACCCAGATATCCGAGTCTTTCGCCCTTGTACAGTATGTCGGCTCTTCTTCCTGTATGCAGGAACGGATGGTCGCAGTTCGCATCATAGCGCACTTTTCCCTTGCCGCTCACCTCTATTCCTACCTTCTCGAAGAACTCCTCCACCACGCCCTTCATCGTGAAGAAGTCTCCGTCTCCGTAGAAGCCCAGTGCAAACTGCCTGCGTTCATCCGGAAGCTCGGTGAGCGGAAGTGCCTTCGGTATATATATGTTGGCCAGCTCAAACAGCCTTACATTCTTGTTGTTTCTCTTGTAGTTTGTAGCCAGCGACGACAAAAGTCCGTTGAGAGGCTGAGTTCTCATGATGGAGAAGTCCTCTCCGAGCGGATTCATGATCCTGATTGCATTTCTGATCGGATCATCAGGCGCAAAACACAGCATATCATAGGCCTTCGGACTCTCGAACGAATATGTCATTCCCTCTGAGAATCCCGTAAACATGGCTATATTTCTGGCGATATTTTCTATCTCCTCCTTGTCCGAGCGCCTTCCCATCGTGGCCTCGGTTCTCGGAAGCGTTGTGGGGATCTTGTCATATCCGTAGAATCTGGCAACCTCCTCGGCAAGATCGGCCTCGCAGTGTATATCCTGTCTCCAGGTCGGCGCCACTATCTCGCCGGTCGCTTCGTCATACTCCAGCTCTATCTTTTTGAAATATCCCAGCATGGACTGAGCGTCGATATTCGTTCCGAGCAGCGCATTGATAGCATCAGGGTCAAACTTTACTCTCGAAGGCTGTACCGGATTCTCATATACATCAACATAACCTCCGACTACCTCTCCCGCTCCGAGCTCCTCGATGAGCGTGCAGGCTCTGTCAACAGCCATCTTCGCGATCTCGGGATCAAGACCCTTCTCGAACTTGCCTGATGCCTCCGTGCGAAGACCAAGCCGCTTTGCAGACAGACGGATATTGGTTCCGTCAAAGCACGCCGCCTCAAACATCATCGTCTTCACATCACCGGTGATCATGGAATTCTCGCCGCCCATGATTCCCGCGATGCCGATCTCCTTCTCGCCGTCGCAGATCATCAGGATATCCCGGTCAAGATTTCTGACCTGACCGTCCAGAGTGGAGAACTTGTCTCCGTCCTCGGCTCTGCGCACGATGATCTTGTGTCCTGCTATGGTGTCATAGTCATAGGCATGCATCGGCTGACCGAACTCGTCCATGACATAGTTTGTGATATCTACGATATTGTTGATGGGTCTGATCCCGCTTGCCGCAAGTCTTCTCTGCATCCACTCCGGAGACGGCGCTATATGTATATTCTTCACCACTCTCGCGCAGTATCTTCTGCAAAGATCATGATCATGAACCTCTACGCTGATATAATCAGAGGCCTTCTCTGCGTTTCCCGTTTCTCTGATCTCGGGCATGACAAAATCCTTGCCGAATGTAGCCGCAGCCTCTCTGGCGATACCGAGCACCGAATAGCAGTCAACTCTGTTTGATGTGATCTCATACTCAAAGACGGTATCATGCAGCCCAAGCACCTCAACCGCGTCTATACCGACCGGTGTATCAGCCGGGAGTATATAAAGTCCGCTCTCCGGAGCATCCGGATAGAAGAACCGGCTTGAGCCCAGCTCTTCGATGGAGCACATCATGCCGTCGCTCTCTATGCCGCGCAGCTTTCCCTTGTGAATCTTGACTCCGTCAGCCGGAAGCGCTCCGCCGTCATGTCCGCCTGCGACTCTTCCTCCGGAGAGAACCACGCATACCTTGTCGCCCTCCTTCATATTCGCAGCTCCGGTGACTATCTGGATGGTCTTTTCTCCCACATCCACCTGACATACCACAAGCTTGTCAGCATCCGGATGCTTTTCTATCCTGAGGATCTGACCCGTTACGATCTTCTCCAGATTTTTGTCAAGACATCTGTATTCCTCAACCTTCGTTCCTGTCAGTGTCATCGCATCCCGGTATTGCTGAGGCGTCACATCAAGATCCGGAACATAGGCCTTCAACCATTTATATGATGTATTCATGTTTCATCCCGTCCTTTCACATCCATCAGAACTGCTTGAGGAATCTGTAATCGTTCTCGTAGAGAAGACGCATATCGTCTATCTCGTACTTGAGAAGCGCGATTCTCTCGAGACCTACGCCAAATGCATATCCGGTATATCTGTCCTTGTCGATGCCGCACATCTCAAAGACATGCGGATGAACCATGCCGCATCCGAGAATCTCTATCCAGCCCTCACCCTTGCAGAACCTGCAGCCTTTGCCGCCGCACTTGAAGCAGCTCACATCCATCTCGGCCGACGGCTCTGTGAACGGGAAATGATGGGGTCTGAACTTGACCTTTGTATCCTCTCCGAACATCTTTCTGGCAAATTCAAGAAGCGTCCCCTTGAGATCCGCAAATGTGATGCCCTCTCCGACCACGAGCCCCTCTACCTGATGGAAGCTCGGCGAATGTGTTGCATCCACCTCATCGCTTCTGAATACGCGTCCCGGAGATATCATCTTGATCGGAAGCTTGCCCTGCTCCATGGTTCTGGCCTGCACGGGCGAGGTCTGCGTACGCAGCACTATATCCTTGTTGATATAGAAAGTGTCCTGTTCATCCTTTGCCGGATGATTTGCGGGGATATTCAGCTTGGTAAAGTTGTACTCGTCGTATTCTATCTCGGGACCCGATACCACCTCATAGCCCATTCCGATGAAGATCTTTTCCACCTCACCGAGAGCCACCGTGTTCGGATGTGCATGTCCCAGTGGGCTTCTGCGGGCAGGGAGAGTGACATCTATCCTCTCGCGCTCCATCTTCAGCTCCCTGGCTTTGCGATCCATCTTCTTCATCGCATTTTCAAGGCGCTCCTCTACTGCCGACTTCGCCTCGTTGATCATCTGTCCTACCTTCGGTCTGTCCTCCGGAGCGACATCCCTCAGGCTTTTGAGGACATTGGTCAGCTCGCCCTTCTTGCCGAGATACGAAACCCTGATCTCGTTGAGGCTGTCGAGCATCTCAGCCTTGTCGATCTTTTCCAGTGCCTCCTGTTTGATTCTCTCAAGATCTTCGCTTAACATATATCTTCCTTTCTTACCGCAGTCCCATGATGATAAGCCACATAAAAAGCTGAGCTGCGCTCAGCCCCATGCTTATAAGGGAAAGCGTATAGTTTCTCTTTTTCTCGAACAGACTGATTGCGGCATATATCACACCGGCCATCGCCCATATCACCGAGCAGAGCGCCAGTGCAGCAAGCACCATACCCGCGCCGTCTCCGCTCCTGCTCATCATATATATACACATACCGAGAAATGCCAGCCCTATCAGAGCGCACAGCAGCGCCGGATAGGCATTTCTGGCGAAATCATGGCGTATATAATTCACTACACCCTTATAGCGCCCGGATAAATTCTCGGAATGCTCATCCTCAACCCGAAAGATATCCTGCTCAAGTATATCCTCCTGCTGCTTTACGAGTCCTCCGAAGAAATGTCTTTTAGTTTTCTTATTATAGTCAAACATCGTTGTATTTTAACATATCGGTATGATTTGTACAAATGGGTCTGCTATAATATACGGCATATATGAAAATACGAGGACAGCATGAACACAAATCTGCGACAGCTTGAATATTTTGTAAAAATCGCGCAATGCGGCAGCTTCTCTGCGGCCGCGCGGGAACTCGATGTGACGCAGCAGGCTCTCAGTAAATATATGGCCTCACTGACAAAGCAGTGCGGCACATCTCTGCTTGACAAGCACGACGGATATCTGGTGCTCACCGCTGCAGGTGAGCGCTATCTTGAGGCCGCAAACAAGATGCTTTCTCTGGTCGCGGATACCAGGCGATATGTAGAAAGGAGCACCGTCCGGGTCTCCTCCAACATCAGATTCGGGATCCCGCCTTCATATGGCATTGAACTTGTTTCTACGCATATCCGGGATTTCAAGGAGACATATCCGGAGATTCAGATAGAGCTGCTTGGTCTGGATACTCTGAATCTGAGAGCAGGCGTAAAGGAGGGTCGGCTTGATCTGGCCATATGCAGCTGCCTGTCTCCTGAAGAGATGGCGGCTCGCGGGCTTCGCGCCATCCCTTTATACAAGCGTGAATTCGGCATATGTGTACCAACCAATCACAGGCTGGCGCACGCAGGCCGCGAGCTTCAGGACTGTCCCTATGTGGAGCCCGATGAGTTCTGCGACACGCCTTTTATATTATTTGAAAAAAGCACCTATCTCTATGAGCATATAGAGCCTATGCTCATGAGATGGCGCTTTTCCCCGAAGATAGCCGCTACAGTAACCAGCGAGCCCATGATTGTCCCTCTGCTGACATCCGGCTATGGTGTGGCCGTATCCAGATGTCATCCCGAGCAGTCGGAGCTGTGCTTTCTGCGGCTTAGAGATCCGGCATATGCCTACTTCTCAGTGCTGACGCTTCCCGATCACAGAATCGGCGAGCCTGAGAGGTATATGCTGTATATGATTCATCAGGATCTTGTCAGGCTTCATCCTGATTCGATGGTGCACTCGGACTTTATAGATGAGCTGTACAAGGAATTCTCGTAAACCGCTCTCACTTCGCCTTTGGCTCGTGACAGCGGAACTCGAGTGCTCAGCGG
>CAVIJY010000004.1:0-26876 GCA_963643215.1 Lachnospiraceae bacterium
CAGAAAAGCAGCTTCGCAGAGCTGCTTTTCTGAATGGTTATTGAGTTTTTCTGCGCTCTATTCCATTACTATCTCTACGCTGCTTCCGCTGCTGTCGCGCGCCCGGCTGACCACCAGCTTTCTCTGTATGCGCTCCTCCAGCTCGGTTCTGTGACTGATGATCCCGACCAGCCTGTCACTTTCCGTGAGCGATGCAAGCACATCCATCGCGTCATTCAATGATTTCTGATCAAGCGAGCCAAAGCCTTCATCTATGAAGAGCGCATCGGTCGTGATTCCGCCCGCATCAGAGCTGATCCGGTCGGACAGACCCAGTGCCAGTGCAAGCGATGCCTTAAAGCTCTCGCCGCCCGACAGAGAGCTGACCGGGCGAACCTTTCCGGTTAGATTGTCGATAACATCAAGGCTCAGCGAGTTCTTGCCCGATATCTCCTCCGCATCCTCATGGCGCTTCAGCTCGTACCTTCGCTCGCTCATGGGCGACAGCCTCCTGTTGGCCGCTGCTATGATGCTGTCAAAGCCTGTCGCCTGTATATACTGCTCCAGCGTGATCTTCTTCTTGCCTGCCAGATTGCCGTTGACAAGCTTGCTGAGCATATCCAGCATGGCATATCTTCCGGCTGCCTTGTTCGCCTGATCTCCGCTCTTTCTGATACATTCGAGTATGCCTCTATTGTTTTCTGCGCGCTTTTTCATGTCTGTCATGGCATTTCTGACGGCCTCTACCGCCTTTTCCTGCGCATCTCGCTGTGTGGTCAGCTCTGTCTCATCAACGCGCTGCTTGCCTGCGGCATCCGTCTCTCTTGCCTTTAGTGCCGCATCTGCTCCTGCAACATCTGATCTGTATCTCTGCAGCACGCCCTCGATCTCTTCTATTCTCTCCTCGGGGATGCACGCATCAAGGAATTCCTCGACACCTGCAAATGCTGCCTCTCTCAGAGCGCTTTCAAGGCGCTCTTTCTCTGCTTTCTCTGCCTCCCGTGCCTGCTTTTCGTTTTCTCTAAGATTGTCCGCCGCAGTCTTCGCTGCGATATGCGTCTCATATGCCTTGCTGTACTGCTCCTTTGCCGCTGCGATTTTTTCCTCTATCTTTGCGGTTCCTGCCTCCAGCTCTTCTCTTGCCTTCTGTGCCTGCTGCAGATTCTCATACTCCAGCTCCTGCATGCCTTCAAGCTGCGTCTGAGCCGCGACGAGCGCCCGACTCTGGCTGCTCTGCTCAAGGCGGGTCCGCTCTATGTCGGTTCTCAGCGCTTCTCTCCTGTGATTCTCCTCTTCCAGCTTCTGTGTCAGCTCTGTCAGCCTTTCAGCATCCTTTTTCGCCTGGCCCAGTAAAACGCTTATCTCCTTTGCCCTCGTATCCAGCTGTCTGCAGCAGACGGCAAATCTCTCCATCTCGTGCTCAAAGCGCGGTCGCTTATCCGCCTCAGCCTTTATGCCTTCTGGTGCTGTCGCATTGTTATCTGCCGCTCCTGCTTCACTCGTACTTGCTTCTCTGCAAGGCATGCTGACATCTTCACCGGCATTTTTGACCGTATCCTTAGCACAGTCCTCGATAAACTCAGCCAGCTTCGCACCAAGTGCTTCGCGCCTGACAGCTGTCTCAGTCGTCTTTTTCTGAGCCGAAGAAACCGCCTCCTCCTTGCTTTTCCGACAGCTCTCCAGCTCTGCTCTGGCATCCTCCAGCTCTGCCGCGGTGCAGGAGCGCTCCAGAAGCTGCGCCGGATCCGGATGGTGCACTGATCCGCAAAGCGGACACGGCTCACCGTCTCTGAGCTCTCTTGCCAGCAGTCCCAGGCGCGACCTGTCAAAGCTATGCTCCATTTTTCTGACCAGGCTCTCCTGCTCCTCATAAGCCTTCACCAGCTCCAGAGCCTTCTCTGCTTCTCTCTGAGTCTGCGCGCAGAGATCCTCGTACTCGGGTATATCCTCATCGCGTATGGCTTTCGCGCGTTTCTTCAATCCTTTCAGGCTTGTATCTGTCGCGGCATACCCGGCAGCCTGCACATCACTTCCTTCTACAGTCTTCTTCATGGCGCTGTCAGCCTCGATCTCCGCCTCCAGCTTCATGAGTTCCTCTTCCTGCTTTTTCAGATCTGCGTCCAGTCTGTCACATTCTTTTTTTGCCGCGGACATATCAGCTGCAGCCTTGTCACGCTTCTCATACGAAGGCTCCATATCCTTCAGTTTGCCTGCCTTAAGCCGCATATCCTGCGCCGCGGGTTCAGCCTCCTGCGCCTTCTCCGCCTCGGTCTTTGCGGATTTCATCGCAGCTTCTGCCGTCGCGGCAGTTCTGTCCTGCATTGCTATGCTCTTCTGCAGCTCCTCCAGCTCCTGCTTCCCGGCTGTCCACTTATCGTAGATCGGCTTTACGACTCTTGTCGCCTTTTTTTGCACAGCGAGCCTCTGCTCCAGCTCCTTCATCTTCGGTCTCTGTTCACCAAGCTGTGCGCATCTGGCCTGCGCCTTCTCCAGCTCATCCAGCGCCCTGTTCATGCTCTGTGCAAGCGTCAGATCCCTCTGCAGCCCGGTCAGCTTCTCGGATTCTCCCGACAGCCGCTTCTGCGCAGCCTCGGCGCCTGTCACATCCTCGGCTATGATCCCCTCCGTCAGCTCTTCGACCTCACCGAGCCTGAACGCTGCAGACTTGCCGTCCAGCTCCTTCAGCTCGTCCAATCTTTGGGCGTAGCTGCTGTCATCCGCGCATGTGATACCTGCAAGATACTGTGCTATGGAGCGCGTGATCTCCTTCTGAGCATCATCCGCCTGTGATGTCATCTCCCTTAGCTTCTGCCCCATCCTGGCATATCCGCCGGTCATGAATACCTTCTGCAGAATCCTCGTGCGCTCATCTGAGCTTGCATTGAGCATCTTATAGAATTCACCCTGCGCGATCATGGAGATCTGCTTGAACTGGTCGTATGTGATCTGCAGCAGATCTGTTACCGCCTCGTCTACAGCCCTCACTCCCTCTACCGGCGTCATGCTGCCGTCAAGCGCCTTAAGCACCGCACTTTCATTGCTTTTAGTATATCCGCTGCCTCTCAGCCTAGGCCGCATATAAGCCGGTGCTCTGCGTATCATATATGTATGTCCGCGATGGGTAAATGACAGCTCCACAAAACTCTCCGTCGCGGGATCCGCAAAATCACTGCGCAGGGAATATGTTCCCCTGTATGTACCGCTTGCTTCTCCGTAAAGCGCAAAGCACATGGCATCAAAAAGCGTGGTTTTACCGGCGCCCGTCTCACCTGTTATGAGAAACAGTCCCTTTCCCCCGAATCTTTCGAAATCAACCGATACCTCGCCCGCATACGGTCCGAATGCAGATACAACCAGTTTAATCGGCTTCATCTATGATGCCTCCCTCCTTCGCAGCCTCCTTGAGCAGCTCCCATTCCTCCTCAGTCGGCTCCGTGCCCATCAGCTGCCTGTAGAAATCGCCCATCAGCTCTTCAAAGCTCTTTTTCCTTGTCACCTCTGCAAATGTAAAGCTCTCTATCGCTCTGGTGTGACTGTTTTCGTAATCCATATGTACTGCGTTCGGATATGAGCCTTTAATGACGGACATGGCATCGGGTATGATCACCTCGTCTGTCAGCGTTACATATACATAATCATCCGGATATACCACATTTTCCTGCGCTATCACATCCCTGAGCTTCCCCTTTATACGGCGCATCTCATGAAGCGGTCTAAGCGGAATCACCTCCACCCTTACATCTCCCTTTTCACCCATCGTCACCAGCACCGCTCCCTTGTTCTGTCCGATCTCGCTGAGCGAATACTTGAGCGGAGAGCCGCAATAACGCACCGTGTCCCGGCATATTCGCTGCGGTCTGTGGATATGCCCCAGCGCTGCATAGTCAAACATGTCAAATGCACTCGCGTCTACTCTTTCAACCGTCCCGACAAACTCCGGCGCCACGGTCTCTGCGCCTGAGGCGTCAGGCATCGCTGTACCGGATGTGACAAACTGATGCGAAAGGATGACATTTCTCTGTGAGGTATCGATATCACATATAGAGAGCGCGGATCTGATCGCCGCATCATATGAGGATGTATCCAGCTCCTCATGATAGAATCTGACTCTTGAGGCCTTCACAAACGGCAGCAGCCAGAATTTCACCTCCCCGTGATCGTCGTCAAGCGTCACGCACGGCACATCTCCCCGATATTCCCCGGCTATATGTATCTCATGTGCTCTGAAGAGTCTGCTTCCGAAGCCCAGCCGGATATCCGAGTCATGATTCCCGCTTATGGCAAGCACTGCTGTATCCTGCTTTGCCAGCTCTGTCAGAAAATAGTCCCACAGCTCCACGGCTCCCTCCGACGGCTGTGCCATATCATAGACATCGCCGGCTATAAGCACCGCATCGGCCTTTTGTTCCCTGCATATTTTCAATATTTCATCAAGTATATACCGCTGGTCAGCCAGCATCGATATACCGCACACAGATTTGCCCAGATGAAGATCGCTCAGATGTATGAATCTCATGCTTTCCATTCTCCTTGATTCTATAATCAAACGCACTCGGATACTGTCGGGTTTTTGTGATAACCTTGGGATCGGGACCGAATTGTGGAAGTGCAAAGCACGAAACAATCCGAGTAACCGGAGGTTCGGGTGCACCCGAACCAACCTTTACTGCCTGACTTGAACATCCCCCGGTACATCTGCATCTTATCACATCTTGCTTGTTGTGTTTGCCGTTAATCTCCGGTGAAGCAGTCATACATCATGATTTACTTATTGCACTGATATTTGAATCTCTCCGCGAAGGCATCACGGCTCTGACAGGGCATGTCTGTCCAGCAATCTGAATGACAGTCTCATATACATCTTGGTATAAGGATCATTCAGGCCGCATCCCAGCAGCTCCTCTATACGCCGGAGCCTGTACAGGACGGTATTCTTGTGGACATACAGTACCTGCACGGTTTTGCTCACGGAGCAGTCATGCATCAAATATGCCCGAAATGTCTCATAAAGCGTCTTGTCCTGGCGATACAGCCTGTATATATCCTGATGGCATGCCGCCAGGCATCTCTGCGCGGAATACTGACTTTGTATGATATAGTCCACGGCACATGCGTAAAAATCGCATATGCGCTGCGGACTGCTTTCCCCGCATCCGTATTCGAGCGCATACATGGCCTGCTCAAGCAGCATAGGTATCAGATCAAAGCCCTGAACACTGTTGCTGGCGCCCATGTATACGCTGGTGTCCCGAAAAAGCCCGTTCAGCCGATCTCTTCTCTTCTGATCATCCATCAGATCATCATCCGCCAGCAATATCATCAGCTCATCCTTTGCGCCGCACAGGTCATATGGAAATGCCGCCGCTACTGCAGAAAGATAATGCTGGTATGTGCTCTTGAACAGATCCTCCTCGTCATGTGATCTGAAATCTATAGCATATACACGATAGTGATGCTCCGGCTTCCATGACCTCTGATCTATAAAATGCAGCGTATTCTCGTCGTTCAGCTCCTCACCTGTCAGGAAACGCTTCAGCAGGGAATTGCTCGAATCCGTCCCTCTTTGCTTCATGCTCAGAACCGGTGCAAGCATGTCTGCCAGCATGCTCATGACCTGCATGTGTCCGTCATTCAGCTCATGATCCTTTTCTATCACAGACATATAGCCTGCGAGTCTTCCGTTGTAAAACATCGATGCGGATACATTATCCGACATGCCGCTGTCCGGCCGAAATCGGAAATGCACCACATCTCCCCCAAGGTGATACGACACATGCGCCTCTGACAGTTCTATGGACGAAGCAAAGGATGAATATCCGTATGTCTTCATATGCCACCATTCCCGGTCTACGCTGTCCGCATTGTAACGCTCGGAGCTGGCGATACATGCATGATTGGCATCGGTTATGGTGATCGGATTGTGAAATACGATATTGCACAGCTCCACTACCCTTTGAAAATCGCATCTTTTTATAGCCTCCTCTACCTGCCCCTGCCAGTCGAACATGATGTCAAACAGTGACTGAAGCAGCTCAAATCCCTCGCGAAGGCTCAGATCAGGCATGCGTATGACATCCTCTTCCCAGGTATACAGACAGTCCGGGCCATCCTGGCTGACCACAACGCAGTTGGTGGCATATACCAGCCTTGCGCTTCGCAGGATCCTTGGCGACTCTCTTCGTATATGAATCTCCGGCTCAAATGCCTCCAGCAGATCCGCGATATTCCACATGCTCAGCTTCATGGTCAGGCTCCCTCCCGCACTTCTTTTTCACATTGGTTCTCCATATGGTCGATTAGCACAAATCATTGTATCATCATTTTGATGCAATGAAATGCAAAAAACAGTCAGAATGTTGCAAACGCATCTTTGTGCTGTCCACAATTTGTACTGTTGTCACAATCAGTATAAATCAAATGCTCAAAATGATGTACCGACATAACATATGTGAGCAGCCCTTCGAACTGTACAATATACATAAGAGGCATTGCAAAACCGCTGCGGCGATTGTGCATCTGTAACATAGGCTTAGACGCATGCACAAAAAATGCTTCATATCAACGCATAACGAAGGAGGAAACGTCGTGCAACCTACATGCAGTAAGAAAGAAATCTGGACCATGGGATCCTATTCCCTGCTGACTCTTTCCATCATGGTCGGCTTCATGTATCTGAATACCTTTGCTACCGAGGTGCTCAAGATTCCGGCGGCTGTGCTCGCGACAGCTCTGCTTATCGCAAAGTCGATAGACTTCGTTGTCAGTCTGTTCTGCGGAGTAATCATCGAAAAAGTCAAGATAGGAAACAAGGGCAAGAATCAGACCTGGCTCTACTACGGCCGCTGGGTGCTGGCAGTTATGATCATGCTCGAGGTTGCCAACACCAGCGTCGCACCATTGGCAGTACGCGTCGCCGTGCTCAGCGTCTCGTATACGGTTCTCAACTGTCTGATGAACTTCATACAGACATCCTATTATGGTCTTGTGGCTGTCATAGCCGGTCCCAACCCAGCCAACAGAAACGCCATGACCATCACCATGATCCGTCAGACTACCATCGTCACTCTGATCTGCTCATCTATCCCCACGCTTGTAACCATACTTCCCTTCGGAAGCTGGAACTACTTCATAGTAGCAGTTGTATTTATGCTTCCCATGCCCTTCGCTCTCGGCGCTATCTCAAAGCTTGCCGATGGCAAGGATGCTCCCGTAGGTCAGTCTGCAAGCGGTGCTCCGCGCGTCACAGTCAAGGATATGCTGGAATCACTCTTTAAGAATCCGCAGCTTCTAGCGCTGTTCATATCATTTACGATACTCTACACCGGCACATACATGTATATGGCCAACTACACATATTATTTCATCTATGTGGTAGGCGATTTTACAAAGATGTCTCTGGCCTCTCTGTCTGGCGCACTGCTCGGCATCGTCGCTGCGATCATCATGCCCAAGCTCGGCATCAAGGTCGGCAAGAAATGGGCCTGCGTGCTCGGCTTCGCTACATTCGGACTTGGGCTGATCGGCATAAATCTGATGGGCGCTCAGCACTGGGTATGGTACATCATCTTTATGAGTGTCGGAACATGCGGAACATATACCTACTCTTCATTCTCGGTAACCATGTATCTGGACTGCGGCGAGTGGTATCTGAATAAAACCGGCAAGGATATGAGAACCATCGCGATAGGTCTTGCTTCACCGCCCATGAAGATCGGTATGGCGCTGGGCGGCACTGTAGGACTGTATCTGCTTAGCTCTACCGGATATACTGCAGGCTTTACTCCTGACGATGCCTGGGTCAAGAGCTTTATGTTCATCTGCTGGGTTGTTCCTGCGTCCATATATCTGACCGCAGCTGTTATCATGGCTGTCTTCTATCGGATTTCGGACGAGGATGCCGCCCGCTACGCTCAGGAAAATACAGCCAAGCTTCAGCAGAATTCTTAATTATGACTAAGGTTCGTTTTATCCTTGTTTAAGTAATGCCGTATATCATGACTTCAGGTAGAGATACTGCCACTGCTATTTTCAGGAGGATGATATACAATGAAGAAAAATATTGCGATAGTTACAGCTATGATGCTGTCGCTTTCCATGGCGGGATGCGGTGCCGCGTCGACCTCAGGGGCGTCCGGTACCGCATCCGCTTCGGCTCAGGCAGATATGACTGATGCATCCGATGCCCCAGCTCAGAGCGACAGTCCGTCAGACGCTCCCGGCAGCATACCTGATGCCGGCTCCGACGAGAAGATCCCCGGCGAGAAACCCGAGGATGCTTCAGAAGGCAAGTCGGGAGGGGAAGCTCCCCGCGAGGACTCGGAAAGCGCCCCGGACAACAAGCCCGAGGGGGCTGCTCCCGGTGAGAAGCCTGATGATGCTCCCGGCGGCAAGCCCGGTGATGCTCCCGACGGTAAACCCGGCGATGCTCCCGGCGGTAAACCCGGTGATGCTCCCGGCGGCAAGCCCGGCTCTTCAGGCGCGTCCGATGTCACTTATACAGCGGTGACTTCATTCTCAGAGGCAGCCGCAGACGACAGCGGCGTGTATTCCTCTCAGACAGCTGACGAAAATGCGGTGCTTATAGATACGACGCAGACCGTCACGCTCACCAGTCCCTCTGTCACAAAAACAGGCGATTCCGACGGTGGCGACAACTGCAACTTCTACGGACTCAATGCCGGTATTCTCGTCAAGGGCGGGGCTACTGTCAATATATCCGGAGGAACCGTCACCACCGACGCGAAGGGCGCAAACGGTGTCTTCTCATACGGCGGCAACGGAGGTCGAAACGGAGGCGCGGGTGACGGCACCACGGTCAACATATCTGATACTGTCATCAAAACCACCGGCGACGGCGCAGGCGGCATCATGACCACCGGCGGCGGTGTCACCAATGCCTCAAATCTCACTATTGACACCAGCGGACAGTCCTCTGCGGCCATCAGAACAGATCGCGGCGGCGGCAGCGTAACCGTGACCGGCGGACGCTATACAACAAACGGTCTTGGCTCTCCTGCCATCTATTCCACTGCGGATATCAAGGTTTCCGATGCTGTCCTTACATCAAACCTGTCCGAGGGTGTATGCATAGAGGGCAAGAACAGCGTCGAGCTCACCGACTGCGACCTTACCGTGAACAATACAAAATGCAACGGTCATGCTACATTTCTGGATTCCATCATGATCTACCAGTCCATGAGCGGCGACGCTGACTCCGGCACATCGGCATTTACCATGACCGGCGGAAGCCTTACAAGCCGCAGCGGACATGTCTTCCATGTGACCAATACCAACGCCGTCATCACGCTGAGCGGTGTTGACATCACGAATGAGGACGCTGACAATGTGCTGCTTTCCGTATGTGATGACGGATGGAGCGGTGCCGAGAATATAGCAACGCTTAAGGCCTCCGGTCAGACTCTGTCCGGCAGTATACTCGTCGGTGACAACTCAAAGCTCACCCTCAGCCTCACTGACGGATCCGCTTTTACAGGAAGCATCGGCGGTCAGATCAAAGACAGCACAGGCAAGAGCGTCTCAACCGAGACAGGCGATGTTTCTGTATCTCTTGACTCCTCGAGCTCCTGGACACTTACCGCAGACAGCTATATAACTGCTTTTGACGGGGATGCATCACAGATCGTCTCCAACGGATACAAGCTCTATGTAAACGGCAAAGCCATCAACTGAATCGGGCAGAAGGCGATGTGCTAAATCATAAAATCCCCACGCAGCATCTTTCAGAGCGGCGTGGGGATTTTTCATGACTATGGAATTTGATATTATGGATTTTGATATTATCTGGATCTTTTCAGCACCTCGCATACAAGCTCGTACAGGCGGCCGGTGGATGCCACGCCCAGTCTTTCGTTGACCGAGTGTATGTCGTGAAGCTCCGGGCCTGCCGATACGATATCCAGTCCCGGCATCTTCTCCAGCAGGAGACCGCACTCGAGTCCGCCGTGAGTGGCTGCTATCCTGCCTTCCCGGCTCGTGAGATCTTTATATGCAGCCATGACGGTATCCCTCAGTCTTGACTCTTTTGTGTACTGCCATCCCGGATAGTTGCCTTTGGTTGATACCGTGCCGCCATTATACTCTACTATAGCGCGAAGCTTCTGCAGCAGCATCTCCTTTTGAGAAGCAATACTCGAACGAACAGAATATGTGAAGTGTGCCCCGCCATCATTTATCTCGACCACTCCGAGGTTCAATGATGTCTGCACAAGTCCGGGAAGCTCCATGCTCATCTCCTGCACACCCTGCGGGAGTGCGAACAGCGTATGGAGCAGACGCGATGTCTCCTCCTCATCCCAGGCGCATTCTGTCGCTGCCCTGCAGCAGCTCAGCTCCAGTCCGGAATCCGCCGCGGAATATTCATTTTTGAGAGTTTTGTCAAATTCACGGATGAAGCCATCAAACTCTCCGGCCTTATCTGTCGGCACTGCGACCATCGCATCGCATCGCGGGCATATCACATTGTCAAATCTTCCACCGCGCAGATCAGCTATCCTCAAGCCTCCCAGCCTTTCCATAGCTGTATACAGAACGCGTCCCATAAGTGCATTCGCATTCGCCCTGCCCTTGTCTATCTCTGCGCCGGAATGTCCTCCCTGCAGCCCTGATATCGTAACTGTATATGCCGCATACTTTGCGCCGTCCAGAGGTCTTCTCTCTCCAGACATGCAGCAATCCGCCCGCGCTCCTCCTGCACATGATACAGTAAATACGCCCTCCTCCTCGGAGTCCAGATTGAGCATGAGCCGTCCCTTAAGATCCGAGCAGTCCAGCGCAAATGCTCCGTCCATGCCGATCTCCTCGTCGGTTGTGAAGACAGCCTCAAGTGCCGGATGCGGTATATCGTCAGCCGCAAGGATCGCCAGTGCTATGGCAACAGCTATACAGTCATCACCTCCGAGTGATGTGTTTTTTGCCCATACATACTCTCCGTCGGTCATGACATCCAGTCCCTCGACCGCCATATCCTTGTCGCAATCCTCTGTCTTCGCACATACCATATCCAGATGTCCCTGAAGTATCACCGTATCCGAGTTCTCGTATCCCGGTGTGGCATCTTTCCATATGATGACATTGTTCGCATCATCCTGACGACACCGAAGTCCAAGCTCCTTGGCAAATCCGACGCACATATCGCTTATTTGCTTTGTATTGTGACTTCCGTGCGGTACACTGCACAGCTTCTCAAAATAAGAAAATACAGCTTTCGGTTCAAGCTCAGCTAAAACAGACATATCTTCCTCCTTAGTAGGCAGCACAGACCCGTGCTCGCGCACGGGCCTGTGCCGAAATCAAGCCTTTCGACTTGCAGTTTCGTTTCTGTGATGCTTACGGCTCTCCTATATCAAAGCCTTCGAGTCCTTCCATGCCTTCCTCAGCCGATGTCTCGGGTTCTGTCTCCGGCTCCGGAGCAGCGATAAACTCGGACATCCACGCCTCCTCGGGAAGGCCTGCGAGGTATCCCGGAAGATTGACTATGATGCCGTCCATATTGTAGGGAAGAGCTATAGTCACCGTCTGAGATGTCTCATCTCCACCCTTTTCCTGAGTGATATCAAGCGTCATGGTGAACTTCTGTCCGATGCATGTCGCGCTTCCCCGCTCTCTCTTGTAGAGCTTTGCGACCTGCTCGCCGTCTACACTTACAACCACCTTGTAGGGTGTTTCGTAGGTCTCCCCTTCGTACTCAAGGGTTTTGTTATCTATATAGACTGTATGACCTCGTCCGATGATCGCCATGATCACTGCGATGACTGCCAGTATCAGCACCACCGCTATACGAAGCACAAGAGTACGCTTAGATGTTTTCATGATTCTTCGCCTCCTCCTGCTGTGCCTGAGCAAGAGCCTGTCCTGCAGAGCTCTTGATGCGACGCTTCTTCGTCTCATACATGATAAGTGCCAGCGTGATGACGCCGTAGGACATGAACACTCTGAAATACTCTCCTATCATCGAGTCACCCGTGATGGCAGCTCCCGCCGACGGCGCTACGATGAACATCAGATGGAACAGCACAACCCCCAGAAATACATTGCCTATAGATGCCTTATCTACCGAGGCGCCGCCTACCAGCAGCGCTGCAATACAGAACATACCGATCTGTGAATGGGAGCTGTAGGTTGACAGGTTGCCCATGTTCTGCAGATAGATGATCATGCCGAAACCGGCAAATACCGTAGACATCACAATCGCTATGATTCTCGTCCTCTCGACATTTATTCCGGCATCGCGTGCGACCTCCATATCCTGCCCGACCGCGCGCATATCCTGTCCCAGCTTTGTCCTGCGAAACCATATGATAAACAGGCAGAGCAATGCCACCAGAATCATGGTAAACACCGGCACCTTTGCGCCGAATACTCTCACTGCGAGCAGATCATCGAGACACTGACGCATATTCAGCAGGCTGACTGTGTTGCGCACTCCGTAGCCTCTCGGCAGCTTGATCGATGAATGAACAATCGGAATGATGGAACCCATCATATAAAGCACCACCAGCTGGTATACACCATTTATGAAGTAGCTGATGATGTAGCTGGTAACCATCTCCCTTCCTCTTGCCAGATTGAGCATCTTGCCGCAGAAGGCTCCCAGCAGTACCGAGAACGGTATGGAGATGATCATCGCCAGCACCACACCCGGGATGCCCCAGATCTGCCAGTCCGCCACAAATATCAGGGCTATCTCTCCTGCCATGGCACCCAGCGTCATGCCGAAGTTCAGTCCCATACCTGCCATGATAGGTATGAGCAGGCTGAGAATCAAAAACGCATTGCGCCCGATACGGGTAAATATCTCATTGAGCAGATAACTCGCGGAGAAGCCCGACAGCGGGATAAAAGCGGCGCAGATCAGAACAAACATGAGAGGAACGGAGTTGTTGCGCAGCAGTTCCGTTATGCTAAAGCCTTTGTTTTTGTTTTTCATTTCGTTCCCTCCGTTTTTCTCGTCAGAGCGTAGAGGATCATACCGTTGGAAACGATCATTCGTATAACCTCACTCATGTCCATGTGGAACATGGAATTCATGACGGTAGGCGTCATGGTAACTATGCCCTGGAACAGAAATGTTCCTATGATGACATTGGTGATGGAGGCCTTGTTTACCGACGCTCCTCCGATGAGAATCGCGGACACCGCCGGAAGTGCCATATTAAAGGGCGCCATATAAAGCTGTACAAATCCGAAGCCCTGCTCATATACCAGTATTCCCACCGCCGCAAGCCATGTCGACAGCACGACGGACAGCAGACGCATCTTGTCTATATCCACGCCGCATGCGCGGGCAAATGTCGGATTGGAACCTACAGCAGTCATGGCTGTACCCGTCTTCGTATGCAGAAACGCCCATACGCCGAATGCCAGCAGTGCGAAGAACAAAAGGCTTCCCGTAGGAATTGAAAGATCCCCTATGGTTATATTCAGGATATTGGCCAGCACCTTGTCATAAAACCCCTCGAGAGAGATCGTCGTACGCAGACCACTTCCGGACAGTCCCCAGACCATGGTCGGACTGCTGTACGGCAAAAGAAGCCACATCATGCACATGAGGGATACGCTTGAGAATCCAACATATGTCGCTATCATCATCTCTCCGCCCTTGATCTTGTTGAGCAGATATCCGTATCCGCCTCCCAGAATGACCGCAAACGGCGTGGCTATAGCTATTGCCATCACGAAGCTCATGGCTCCGGTAAAGCCCAGCTCTATAGAAAGCGTAGCTCCCAGAAGCCCGGAAATGATTCCAAGCGGCAGACCGAAGTTCAAGCCGCAGCCGGAATGTACCATCGGTACCATCGCAAGAACCAGAACAGCATTCCAGCTGAATCGATTGATGGTATTGGTGACCTGCATCGCAAGATTGCATCCTACCAGCGGCGCCATGATGAAAAGCATCAGCAAAAAGCAGGCTATGATGAGGCGCGGAAGCCCGAAGGATATGAGAAGTCCCTTTATGCGCTCACTCAGCGTCGGCTTGTACTCGGACAGGTTTATATCATTATTATTCTGTTTTTTCATGATCTGTCCTCCCTTACTTTACCTGGCTGACCATGAGCGCTCCGAAGTCCTCGGATGAATCAGTCGCAGGAAGTATACCGGCAACCCGGCCTCCGGATACTATCGCTATACGGTCGCAGGTCTGGCGCAGCTCCTCAAGCTCGGATGAGATCATCACCACAGTGACGCCATAATCTCTGTTGAACTTCTTCAGAGCATTGAGCACCAGCGCCTTTGCGCCTACATCGATACCTCTGGTCGGCTCTGACACAAACAGGAACTTGGGCTGCAGTGTAAATGCCTTTGCAAGACACACCTTCTGCTGATTGCCTCCCGAGAGCTCCCTTGCCTTCTGCCCGGCACCCATGCATTTGATCTTAAGCTCGTCTATATATCTTTCCGTCACCTCATGCATCGCCTGCTCATCACGCCATGTGAGCAATCCTCCGAGGTATTTCTTCAGGAATTTATTCTGGATCTGCATCGCGGGAAATGCTATGTTCCACTCAAGTGTTTCATCAAGCAGAAGTCCCACATCGCGTCGATCCTCCGAAACGAAGGCAAGTGCACTGTCAAGGCATTTGCGCGGGTTGTTCAGCGGTATCTCTTCTCCGTCAAACTCCACGGTTCCTCCGGCCTCATACAGACCCATCACACCATTGGGTATTCCGAGTTTTCCCTGTCCGGCCAGTCCGCCGATGCCCAGTATCTCGCCTTCCTTGATGTCAAGATTAACATTGCGCACGATCTCTCCGGGCATGTCCACCCAAAGGTTTCTTATGGACATGATGGTCTTCATATCAGAGAAATCCCGCGCATCATCTGCCGAAGCGCCGGTCTGCACATTTCGTCCGACCATCCACTTCGTGATATCAGATACATTGGTTTCTGCCGCCGGGACATCCTTCACGATGACGCCGTCGCGCATGACTACCACATTATCACATACCGACAGGATCTCCTGCAGACGGTGAGTGATAAATATAACCGCGATGCCCTTTGCGGCCATACCGCGGATAGAATCCAGCAGCGCCAGAGCTTCCTTTTCCGTAAGAACCGCAGTGGGCTCATCAAGAATCAGCAGCTTGAGCTGCTCCTTGCTCAGCTCACGGGCGATCTCCGTGAACTGCTTATGTCCTACGGGCATGTCACTGATGACCATCTTCGGATCTATCTGTACGCCCATCTTCTCTATTGCCTGATCCGCGCGCCTGTCCATCTCCTTGTAATCAAGGGTGTTGAGTCTGTCTCCGAAGATCTCGGAGATGACGCTCTTCTTCTGAGGCTCGCGATTGAGCAGTATATTCTCGGTTGCTGTAAATCCGGGGATCAGTGAAAACTCCTGATGCACCATTCCGATACCTGCCTCCAGCGCATCAAACGGTGTTTTAAACATCACCTTCTCGCCGTTGACAAGTATATCCCCGCCGTATCCTCCGGTCTCACGGATCACATCCATACCGAACAGGATCTTCATCAGAGTGCTCTTGCCCGCTCCGTTTTCTCCTACAAGGCCAAGAACCTTGCCCTCCTCCAGCGTCAGATTGATATCGCTGAGGACCTGATTGCCGTAGAAGTCCTTCTTGACTCCTCGCATCTCCAAAAGTGGAGCATGTTCATTCGTCATATGCTGTACCTACCTAAAAACAGGGGGAAGTCAGGCCTCCCCCTGTCAAAACCTTTCAGAAAACTCAGGAAATCTTCGTTTCCATCACAATCGCGTCATGCACGATTATTTAATGGTGAAGTACTTCTCGGGAACCTCTATATCAGTCGATCCCATGAAGTGACCGGGATCACCCATGATGTATGTATCCTGATATACAAGGAATGTATTGTCAGCCTTTACGCCCGTCTCCGCGTTTGTATAGTTGGAGCCGTTCCATGCAGCCTTCGGTGAGAATACCTCATATGCCTTTGCGATATCGTCGATGTCGCAAAGCTCGCTCTCTCCGTTGATTACATTGAGTGCATGCTGTGCAAGACCTGCGGATACAGTATATCCGTATGAATATGCCCATGTACCGAAGTGATCTGCTCCGCCCTTTTCAACGATAGCAGCCTCAACCTTGGCAAGGATCTTCTCAAAGTCTCCTGCCTCCTCTGTAAGGTCAAGTCCGAGTGCTCCCGGATATCCCATCAGCGGTGAAGGAAGATCAGCCTCGATGAAGTAACCGCCGTACTCAAGCAGCTGCTTCAGCAGCGGCTCTGTATGAGCATCGTTGGTGCAGAAGTAAGCGGCATTCTTGCCATACTTCTCAACCCACTCCGGAACCTTCTCGAGTATGTATGCCTGAGCGCCTGCCACGCCGACATCAGATGTCGGATCGGGAGCTGTCTCAAGTACGAACTTCATACCGAACTCATCGCATGCTGCCTGCATGATGGCAACACGGCGGCTCATAGTCTCATATGCCATATGGCGCGGGAATGAGATATGAACAAATGTGTCGCAGCCAAGCTCATGAGCCGTGCGGATGATGAGATAGCCGCGGGCTACGAAGTCGTTGTTGCAGACAAGATCTGCAGCTGATCCGATCTCCGGAAGATCCTCATGTGCCTCACCTGCGATGCACAGAATGTCGGGGCGTCTCTCCTTGATCTGACGGAAAGCCTCAGTAGTTCCGGGAACTGCCTGGTTTACGATGATGGCCTTCATGTCGGGATCGTCAGAAAGATTGACGATGGTCTGGATGGTTGTCTCCAGCTCCTCCGTGAAGTTGTCAGGATAGATGGCGAGCTTTACCATATCCTCGCCGTACATTGCCTGAAATGCCTCAGCACCGCGACGGTCGTCCTCTGACTGAGAAACTGAACCTGTTACGATACCGATGTGAACTCCTGCGCCTGCCGTGTCAGCAGTTGCATCTGTTCCTGCCGACTCCTGTGCGGTTGTCTCTCCGGCAGCCTCTGTAGCTGCTTCTGTGGCCGCTGCAGTAGTTGCGGTTGTACTCGTGCCTGAGCCCGAGCAGGCCGTCAGTGCAAACAGCATGGAAGCTGTAAGCAGCAGACTGATTACCTTTTTCATAATATCTACCTCCGTATAAACTACCCCTTTCAGGGCACAAATAATAGATTTATGTTACCACAATGTCTCTTTTTGTCAACCTTGGTGGCTTTTGGGCAAATCAAAACCGCCGGTGTACCTGACAAACCCGGCGGTTTTTTATCGTTCATTTATTGCTGTGCAGCTTACTTCTTCGTGTCCTTGGAGTCCTTTGCGGGCTTTTCGTCATCAGCCTTCACCGGCTTTTCGATCTGGACGATGACTGCCTTCTGCATGGGGATACGGCAATTCTTGTTGTTGCCGAACTCAACGATGACCATATCTTCCGTGATATCGATGACTGTTCCGTAAAATCCCGAGGTCGTCAGAACCGTGTCGCCGGGTGTCAGCCCCGCCATCATGGCGTCATGCTTCTTGCGCTCCTTCTTCTGCGGAAGGTATGACATAAAGAACATCATCAGCCCGAAAAATACAACATAGATCGCCAGAAGTCCCCAGCTTCCTCCCGTAGTTGCCATAATACTACTCATTGATAAATCCTCCTAATTTTTGAGCCTTGTAGCTTTCAAAGCGCCCCTCGTCGATCGCGTCACGCGCCTCAGCCATCATCTTATTGTAAAAATACAGATTGTGCAATACACACAGCCTCATTCCCAGCATTTCTCCCGCCTTCAGAAGATGACGGATATATGCTCTGGAATATGATCTGCATGCCGGACAGCCGCAGCCCTCTTCTATCGGTGCCGGATCCAGCTCGTACTTCTTGTTGAACAGGTTCATCTTGCCGTGGTTCGTATAAACATTGCCGTGGCGTCCGTTTCTGGTGGGATACACACAGTCGAAAAAGTCGACTCCCCTGCTGATTCCCTCAAGTATATTGGCAGGTGTCCCCACGCCCATCAGGTATGTGGGCTTGTCCGCAGGCAGATGCGGTACCGTCACATCCAGTATGCGATACATCTGCTCATGCGTCTCTCCTACCGCCAGCCCTCCTACCGCGTATCCGTCCAGATCCATCTCCGATATTGTATCCGCATGCTGTATGCGGATATCCTCGTAGATCGCGCCCTGATTGATTCCGAACAGGAGCTGCTCACGGTTTATCGTATCCTCGAGGCTGTTCAGTCTTGCCATCTCGGTCTTGCATCTGGCCAGCCAGCGTGTGGTTCTCGCTACTGAATTCTCCACATAGTCTCTGTCGGCCAGAGCAGGTGCACATTCGTCAAATGCCATAGCGATCGTCGATCCCAGATTCGACTGGATCTGCATGCTTTCCTCCGGTCCCATAAATATCTTATGTCCGTCGATATGCGACCTGAATGTCACTCCCTCTTCCTTTATCTTGCGGATATTGGCCAGCGAAAATACCTGAAATCCTCCGGAATCCGTCAGAATGGGGCGATCCCAGTTCATGAATCTGTGCAGCCCCCCGAACTGCTTTATCAGCGCATCTCCGGTTCTGACATGCAGATGATAGGTATTGCTCAGCTCCACCTGTGTTCCGATCTCCCGAAGATCATCCGTCGAAACACCGCCCTTTATGGCGGCCACCGTGCCCACATTCATAAACACCGGCGTTTCGATATGCCCGTGAACCGTATCCATGGACGCATGCTTGGCCATGCCGTCTCTGGCTTTTATCCTGTAAGTATACTTCATAGTTTTGTCTATGCCTCAGATCCGGCCTTCTTGGCCTGCTTTTTACGGTCTGAATGTCCGCCCAGCATATACCACAGCGAGCCCGCAAGACATACCGAGGAGTATGTTCCGCACACTATTCCCACCATGATCGGAAGTGCGAACTCCTTGATGGATGAAACGCTCAGCGCAAAGAGCACCGCAACCATGATGAATGTTGTAAGCGATGAGTAAACGCTGCGCGAAAGAGTATCCGTGATGCTGCGGTTCACAACATCCCTGCGGTTCGCGCCGGGATTCGCAGCCAGCATCTCTCTGATACGGTCAAATACAACGATGGTAGCGTTGATGGAATAACCGATCAGTGTAAGCATGCATGCTATAAATGTGGAACCGACCGTCCAGCTTACAACGGAGTAAAATGCCAGCACCACCAGCACATCGTGGACAAGGCACATAACCGAGCTTGCAGCAAATGCAAAGTCCTTGAACCGGATCCATATATATCCCAGCATGAATACCAGCGACAGCATGACTGCCATCAGCGCGTCCGATTTCATCTCGGATGATATGGCTCCGGAGATATTTTCCTCGGTTATCAGATTCTCATCCACGCCGAAGCTCTCTGCAAGCGCCGAGTGAAGCGCTTCTCTCTCCTCCATGCTCAGGCTTCTGGTCTTGAGTATGACCTCATTGGAGTTCGCAACAGTCTGTGCCTGAATATCTCCGACACCTGTTCCTATCACCTGTGCCACCTCAGGCTTTACCTCGCTGTCTATACGCTCAAGCGTCATCGGCTCATTGAAGGTGACATCTGTAGATGTACCGCCCTTGATATCTATTCCGTAGTTGAGGATATCGCCTCCTCCTGCGCTGTGTATGCCCATGAATATGAAGCCTGACGCTATGCATGCAAGAGAAACGGCCATGCAGATATTCTTCTTGCCGATGAAATCGATGGTTTTTCTTTCCTTTATCTCACCGAAATACTTTTTGTCGTCAAAGCCGCAATCTATAAATGCCCACAGTATGAATCTCGTGACAAACAGTGCTGTAAACATCGACAGAACGATACCAAGCGCCAGGGTCTGCGCAAATCCGACCACTGTTCCCGAGCCCTTCAGCATCAGTACCACCGCCGCGATGAGTGTTGTGATATTGCCGTCCACTATCGCGGAAAGCGCTCTTTTAAAGCCTGCCTTTACAGCGGAGGCTACTGTCTTTCCGACACCGATCTCCTCTTTGATCTGCGTAAATATGATGACATTGGCATCAACCGCCATTCCTATGGACAGCACGATGCCCGCGATGCCGGGAAGTGTCAGAGTGATGTTCTCGTTGAATGCTGCCAGAAGCAGTATCTCCAGTGCCACATACAGGATCAGTGCCATGACCGACGCCACGCCGGGTATCCTGAATACAGCAATCATCAGGACAGACAGTATCGCGAGCCCGATGGCTCCCGCCTTGAGCGCTGATGCAAGCGCCTCCTGTCCCAGCTTTGCTCCTACCACATTGCTTCTGAGCTCCTCCAGCTCTAGCTTCAATGATCCGATGCGGATCGTTGAGGCGAGATTTTCGGCCTCTTCATATGAGGTAAGTCCGCTGATCTGACATTGCCCTCCGGTGATCGCCTCCTGCACCACCGGTGACGATACAACATCACCGTCATATATGATATAGATGACATTGCCGATATTGGCCGCTGTGGCCTCTCCGAATGTTTTCGCCGCCTCATCATCAAATGTCAGTGACACCGCATATGATGTTCCGCCGGTTGAGGACTCCTTGTACATGGCGGCCTGAGCACTCGCCACATGTGTTCCGTCAAATATCAGCTCCCCGTCCGGTCCGCGAAATTCCAGTGATCCGGGCTTGCCCAGCGCCTCAAGTATGGCTCCGGCATCCGATACGCCGGGGATATCGATATTGATGCGGTTTGCACCCTCTCTGTATACCTCAGCCTCGGTAGAGTAGTTCTGAACTCTTCTCTGAAGCTTATAGATGGTATCTGACATATCGGTATCGGACGGATCCGGATCCGTAGTCTGATAAGTGATGCTGACACCACCGGCCAGGTCGAGTCCCAGCTTTACGGTGTTCTTTTCTGTCTCTTCCGTCTGTGTCCCGTCCGCACCGCTTAAAGCGGCGCTGCTGTCTCTGATGACCGTGAAACAAAGATAGCTGAACACTCCGATGATAAGCACCGCCGCCAGCAGCTTGATCAGGCCTCTGCCTTTGTTATTCATGTTGACCTCTTTTCTCATAGCATCATGCCTTGGCACAATGTTGGTTACAGTGTCAAAACACATCTCCCACGACATGTTCACATGTCAGTGGGAGATGGAGTTTATGCCACGCCTCTCAATGAGGATGAAGTGGGGCGAAAGCCCCACGAGAATCCGAATTGAAGCCGGATTGTGGGAGTGCGAAGCACGAAACAATCCGGGCAACCAGAGGTTCGGATGCACCCGAACCAAGTTTGAGATTATAGCATATATGCTCTTTATTTACAATTAACCGTCGCTTTCTTCGGCTGTGTCCTTCTTCTTGACCAGTATGCTTTCCACCCGCCGTCCGTCCACCGCCGTGACCAGCACCGTGAAGTCATTGTAGTCAAATGTATCGCCCACATTGGGGAAGCGCTCAAGCTTCTCGATGACCCATCCTCCGACGGTATCACTCTCGAAATCAAACTCCTCCTCATTCTCATGCATCAGCTCGATGAAGTCATAGATGTTCATGTCGCCGTCGACCTCTATTTCATCGTCACCGCGAACCACGACTTCCTCTTCTATGGTATCCGTCTCATCCCAGATATCTCCGACGATCTCCTCAAGCACATCCTCAAGAGTGATGACGCCCAGCGTTCCGCTGTATTCATCCGTCACTATCGCCAGATGCTGCTTTGACTCCCGCAGCGCATCCAGAACAGCCGGAAGCCTCATGGTCTTATATACGAAGACTGCGGGCTGCAGCAGCTCCCTTACATTGAAGGGCTCACCCTCCGTAACCGCCAGAAACAGGCGTCTTACGCTCAGAGTTCCTATGATATTGTCTATGCTCTCCTCGTAGACCGGAAGCCTCGAATACGGGCTTTTGTCCGCAAATGCAAGCATATCCTCCAGTGAATCGTCTATGTCCAGGGCATGCATGTCGACTCTGGCTGTCATGGCCTCGGACGCGGATACATCCGCGAAGTCTATCGCGGCCTGAATCAGCTCCGTCCTGTCCTTATCAAGTATACCCTCGTCCTCCGCTGTCTCTATGATCTGATGCAGCTCCTCAACGGACTCGTCATCAGATTCCTCCTGCGTCTGCACCTTCATATGATCCGTCAGCAGATGGATCAGCAGCACTGTAAGCTTCACTACCGGCTTGAATATGATTCCTATAAATCTGATCGGCCCGGTAAATGCAAGCGCGAGGCTGTTGGCATTTTTCTTGGCTGTGATCTTCGGTACCGTCTCTCCGAATATGATGACAGCTATGGTGATGATTATCGTTCCGACCCAGGAAAGTCTGTCGGATCCGGTGAGCAATATGATAAACACCGACATCAGCGAGGATGATGCGATATTCACAAGGTTGTTTCCTACAAGAATAGCTCCCAGCGTATCATCGAAGCTGTCGATTATCTTCAGCACGGCTGACGCCGCCTTGTTGCCGCGCTCGGCTTCATTTTCCATACGCACGCGGTTGCAGGATGAGTATGCCATCTCGCTCGCGGAGAAGAATGCGGAAAAGCATATACATATCACGATACCCGCGGCGATAAAGATCAGGCTTGCGTTCATACCTTCTCCACCTCCTCTTCCTCACCTCTGGGCTCTACAAGGTATGTCCTTGCAGCATTTTTCTCTGCATCCTTTTCCTCTTTGACCTTTCGGGCCTTCTCCCTCAGATAATCCTCCTCGTCGGCTATCTCGCCTACTATCTCCTCGAGTATGTCCTCTATGGATACTATCCCCAGAGTGCCTCCGAACCTGTCAGTGATGATGGCCATGGTCGTTCTGTTCTTCGACATGCTTTCCAGCAGATCATCAAGCTGCGCGTCCTCGGGAGCGTAGTAAACCTTTGACAGAAGCGGGCGTATATCAGGAAGACTGCCCGTCTTGATATAAGCATTGAGGTAGTTTCTGATCTGCAGCATACCTATGATATTGTCTATGCTGCCCTCATACACGGGAAGTCTGCTGTGCGTCTGGGACTTGACCAGCTCCAATACCTTCTCCGGCGCGTCAGAGATGTCGATTGCTACAACCTGTACTCTGGGCGTCAATATCGAATCGACTGTCTGCCCCGAGAACTGTATCGTGGATGATATGATGTCCTCCTGGGTCTCGTCGATGCTTCCGTCCTGCGCCATATCCTCTATGATATCGTAGAGCTCATCCTCGGTCACGCTCACCTCTGTCTCGCCCTTGGAGATCGAAGCAAATGCATCTCCTATCATAGACAGCAGTTTCGCCGCCGGCCTGAAAACCACGGAAAAAAAGCTGATGGGTCCTGCGCACATCAGTGAAAATTCCTCGCTTCTTTTCTTCGCTATACTCTTGGGAAGCATCTCGCCCGCAAAATAGCAGACTATAGTCGTGATGATCGTACTGAGAGGGACGGCAGCCACTCCCCACCGCTTCGTCACAGTGGTGGTCACTATGGTTGCCATCGAAAGATGGATAATGTTCGTGCATATCAGCAGCGTGCTGATAGTACTGTCAAAATTGCTGATAAGATTTAAAGCTTTCTTCGCGCGGGAGTCACCACGGTCCGCGAATAGTTTCATACGATTGCGTGAAACTGAAGCCAAGGCCGTCTCTGCTATTGCAAAGAACGCTGCACAAAGCAACAGGATGATTACGGCAATCCAGGACAATCGACTGTCATCGTCCATTTCGGAAAAATCAACTCCTTTCGTATCTATGAAAAATCACATATCTGCCTTGCAGACACTATTTTGAAATATATATCATGCTTTCAATGCTCTGTCAAATCAGCCGCAGCCAAAAGCATGGCGCCGAAGACTATGTACAGATCCGCTATATTGAAAAACCAGGTGCGGATCCGCCCGTGCGGGATATTGATAAAGTCTGTCACATATCCTCTCCGGATTCTCTCGTAGGTGTTGCCTGCGGCTCCGGCCAGTATCATGGACAAGGCCGTCTTCTCAAGAGTGCCTGCCCCGGAGTGACGCCTCATCGCACGCATCCATTTAAGCGCAGACAGGACCCCGACGGTGGTCGGGATCCCTTTAACTATCAACGGGCGCTCCTTCATGTATCCGAAGGAGAACCCGGGATTGTATATTTTTTTTATCCGCCTGTCCCGGCGCGCGGCAGCCTTTGTAGTAAGATCCGCTGCGGCCAGGCAGGCGGTAAGAAATCCGTATATCATGCTTTTATTCTGATTTTTGAAGATTGTGCCTGTCTGCCGTGATTCCGGCAGACCTCACGGCACCGTACTGATCCCTTCCTCTTTCAGTTGCGGGATGGCTGCGTTTGCTCCTCAGCCTCGAGTGCGGATCTGCTTGTCAGCGTCAGTGTTATCTCCTTCTCCACATATTCACTTCCATTCAGTCGGCTTACCGTAAGCGTGACGGTCTCACCGACCTTGTAATATGCCAGTTTGTACTGCAGACCGCTCATATCGGAGACCGTCATACCGTCGACCTTGGTGATGATATCCTTCTCCTGCAGATCCGAATTGGCAGCTCCTGTGCCCTCGAGTATCCGATATACATAGACTCCCGTAGGCATGTCGTACTGTCCTGCCATGGCAGAATCAACATTGACACCCTGTATACCCAGATAGCCTCTGTCAGCCTCATCCACCTGCTCTCTCGTCTCCATCGAAGAGAATGTCTCTATCACATCAAGCACCTGTGAGATGGGGATAGCATATCCTATACCCTCTACCTCGGTTGATGAAAGCTTTGCCTCATTGATTCCGATGATCTCGCCCTTCATGTTGATAAGCGCGCCGCCGGAGTTGCCGGGATTGATAGCCGCGTCCGTCTGAATCAGCTTCTTTGTGGTATTCTGATCGAGCGAGACCTCACGGTCGACCGCGCTGACATATCCGACAGTAACTGACTGTCCGTATCCGAGTGCGTTGCCTATGGCTATAACTCCCTGCCCCGGCTTCAGCACCGTAGAATCGCCTACGGTTGCAACCTTGAGCGAGGATCTGGTGGAGTCCTTGATATCCGACTTCTTTGCTGCCAGAACCGCGATATCTGTTGCGGAATCACTTCCCTTGACTGCCACGCTCACGCTTTCTCCGTCGATAAATGTCACCTCGACCTGCTTTGCATCCTCTATGACATGGTCATTGGTGACTATCAGATACTCATCATCATTTTCTCCGACGATGATGCCCGAGCCGCTGCCCTTGGCCTCATATGTCTGACGGCCTCCGAACCACGAGTATGCCTGAACCTCGGATACCACATTGATTGACACAACCGACGGCATGCATTCCTCGACTATACCCGACACATCATTGCCTATCGAGACAAAGTTCGTATTATCAGTAGTCTTCGGTGTCTCTCCGGATCCGGCACCTTGCTGCGCTGCATCCGATGTCCCGGTCTGAGCCTGACTCTGCGGTATCTGAACCGGTGATGTCTCATCCGCGCTGCCGTTCTCTGTCTGTGCCTTATATATATCTACAGCGCTTGCCAGCTTCGTCGCTCCGAAGAATGCCAGTCCCGCCGTCGAACCTACAACAAATGCCGCCGCGATGATCGCGATTGCCTTTCCCAACTTTCCGCTCATAGGAATATTTCCTCCTTTTCCTAAGTTCTGAGCAAAGTATATGCGGAGATTGTGTTAATAATGTGTTTATGATGTGGAGAATATGTTATCTCGCGGCGGCTCTGTATCATCCCTCTTCTGTCCTGTTGAATGCATCCATAAAGGCTACATACTCTTCTCTCGATGCAAATCTCGGGGTGTATCCGGCCTTGAGTTTCTTCGCCAGAGATGCGCCGTCCTTGAGCAGTCTGTAGGCCGTAAGGGCAAATATCTTCGCTGTCAGCATGTATGCCTCATCCTCGTCTACAACGGTAAAATCAGTCTGATGAAGTCCCCCCGTCACGCCTCCTGTGGTAAAGCTGTAAACCGGCATGAGATGCTGTACATCCCCCACATCCGTCGATCCGCCCGAATGGCTTGTGAGATCGTGGCGGCACAGGCTCTTTCCTGTCAGCTCCTCTATCAGCTCCACTATCTCCTCCGGGTACTCCTGTGCCAGCTGCGGGAGATATCCCGGCATAGTCTCTATGCTGTAGCCTGCTCCCATAGCCATCGCTCCGGCCTTGAAGGATCTGTCGGTCTTCTCGGACGCATCCGCAAATGCCTCAAGCGTCTTGCCTCTGACCAGTGTCTCGAGTATAGCCTCATCCGGCACTACATTGACCAGATCTCCGCCCTTTGTCATGATCGGATGTACTCTCACACAGTCCTCGTCTCTGAAGGTCTCTCTGTTGTATGCAAGCGCTGACAGCCCGATGGACGCAGCAGACAGCGCGTTCACTCCCTTATCCGGAGCTGCTGCCGCATGAGATGCGCGACCCTTTATCCTGATGACCTTTGACACAAAGCCGTTTCCGGTCCCGTTGCCAAAGCCGGTTCCTGCAGGAGATGTATGATGAGCCACGCAGGAATCTATATCATCAAATGCGCCTATCCTCAGAAGCTCGCACTTGCCTCCGCCGTATTGGATCTTGCCTGCGTCCATCAATGTCTTCTTGAACTCGACCTCTCCGTATTCCTCTGCGGGCACAGCGAAGAATATGAGCTGTCCGTCCAGCTTTTCCCGGATCTCCGGTGCGCACAGCGCCATGGAAGCTCCTACAACTCCCGTCAGCTGGGCATGATGTCCGCAGCAGTGTGCTCCCTGTGAATCCGCATTGTAATGCGGATGGCCGGGGATACGCAGCGCATCCAGCTCTCCCAGAAGCGCCAGTGAAAAATTGCTCTTTTTGTCCTCGTTGATATGAGCCTTGATGCCTGTGATGGCCAGCTCCTCCTCCAGCCTGTCGGTCACGGGCGCCAGCTTCTCCCGGAACTTCTCCGCTGTGCGAAACTCCTTGTATCCAAGCTCCGCATGGGCATAGATATCATTGGCAAAGGCAAGTATCTCGTCGCGCCTTGACTCAATGATCTCCACTATCCTTTTCTCTGTTGCGTCCATCCTTCTACCTCCGTTTTTGATTTTGGCTGCTTATAAAAGT
>CAVIJY010000004.1:27069-66857 GCA_963643215.1 Lachnospiraceae bacterium
AAAGTCGACTGCCTGATTTCAAAGGAAACCAAGCAGTCAGCCTTTATTGTTCTATGGTTCTTATGGTGCTGCGGGTACAGTCTCTACAGTGTCTGATGCCGTGGTGCCTCCCGGAGTGACCGCCGCAGTAGTGGATGCGGCAGTGGTTGTGCCCGGTGATGCCGAACCTGTTCCGGTTGTGCTGCTTCCGGGCCCCGTAGTGCTCTGCGTACTGCTTCCCGGATATGCCGCCGTCGTCTGCGATGTGGTGCTTCCCGGATACGGCTGGCCTGATGTGCTGCCCGCTGTCGTCACAGCTGCACCCGATGTCGTGCTGCCCGGTGACACCGCCGAGGATGTCCCGGCCGCGCTCGTTCCTGTGGTATCCGATGCTCTCGTCTCTACTGCTGACGACTCCGTCGCGGACTGAGACGCTCCGGGACCTGTCGCCGCAGTAGTGCCTGTCTGCCCCGGTTCATGAGCCGCGGACGATGATGCTCCCTCCGTGCTGCTCTCGGCCTCTGATGCCGAACTCTCTGATGCTGAGCTCTCTGATGCCGTGCTCTCTGTCTCGAATATCCTTATCCTCTTTCCGTCATTGCCCAGCACATATTTATATACTGCAAGTCCGTCCGCATCCTGACCGGATACATAGACTATATAGCCGTCGTCGCTGATCGCATACTCACGATCCTCCGTGATGATTCCCAGCTTTTCCAGATACTCCTCTATCGCCAGCTGCCGTTCCTCGTCAGTCATATTCCCGATATCCGGAATACTGCTGCTCTGGGATGTCTCGACAGTCTCTGACTCACTCTCTGCAGTCTCTGCCGGAGTGGTCTGTGCCGCAGGCTTTGTCTCGGGTATATATCCGCTGGTTGAGACATGGCCGATGAAGGTTCCTTCTGTATACATTCCGCTTTCCGCGGATATCTTGGCTCCGATGGACTTTACGCGCTCAGAGCACTGATAGTTCTCCTCATGAAAGAGCTGACGATGAAGCTCTGCGACATTGCTCTCAAGTGTCTGCGGTATGACGCAGGAGCCACGCTTTCCTATAACCGCCTCTCCTCTCGCGTACGGAAAGCCTCCGGTATCTCCCATATAGAGCTTGCTCATCATGCCTATGGCCTCTCCGGCCTCCTTCCAGCCCATGTTGGTGGCCACCATCTCGAGCATGACACCGGCCATGTTGGCAAGCGTCGTCGGATCAGTCTTTTTTACCTTGTCAAAGCACAGACCTATGATCTTTCTCTGACGCTCGGTGCGCGAGTAGTCATTGTCCATGTAGCGAAGCCGAGCATAGGCCACTGCCTGTACACCGTCGAGATGGTTCATGCCCGCGTGCTCCAGATGCACGGATGCTATGCCCGTGCCCTTGACTGTCTCCGTGATGAACGAATTTATGTAGTAGAATTCCGCCTTGGAAAGCTCTACATCCACGCCTCCCAGCATGTTGACGGCAGTCGCCACTGCCTTCCAGTTGAATGTAACATACTGAGTTATGTTAAGATCCAGATTCTCGTTAAGCGCCTTTATAGCCTGCTCAGGACCGCCATTGCAATAGGCGGCATTGATCTTGTTGTATTTGCCGTCGCCTATGGTCAGATATGTATCTCTGAACACGCTGACCAGCTTTATCTCACCTGAATTGCGGTCGATATTGGCTACGATGATGACATCGGAGTTGTTGCCCTTGCCTGCCGAGTTGTCTCTGGAATCCACTCCGAATATCGCCACTGTCCAGAATCCCTCATCCATCTTCTGAATATCTTCTATGGAGAGGTTTGGATTTTTTACTGCCTCGATGTCTATATCCGGGCGCTGTATCTTGTTGTACTGCCGCTTGATAAATGCATAGGAAAATATACCGGTCAGCACCAGAACCTCTGCGATGACAAAGGCAAGAATCCTGCGCATGAGACCCGCACTGCGCTTTGTACTATTTTTGCTGTCAGTGCTTCGCGACTTGCCCGGCTCACGGCCTCCACCGATGATATCCAGATCTTCGCCTTCATATCCGGCATTCCCCGGGTGTTTGCCTGCATATCCGATATCACCCGCGTGCCTGCCCGTATATCCGGTATCACCGTGCATATCAAAATCGTCATCAAAGTCAAACTCATCGTCTTCCATCGTAGGATCGAATGTCGGATCATCGATATACGAATGCAGGCTCTGTGAGGTTCTTATGCCTGAATATGCGCCCGAGGATGTACGCACCGGGCTGTCGCTGCCTTTTTTTACATCAGGTCGCCTCTGCGGCGTTTTCCCGCTGCCGTCCAGATCCACTGACTCAAACTCGTCAAAATCTATATCTTCAAAATCAAAATCGTCCATTATCTGCCTTTCAGGGTCATGGCATCAATATGCGTTCTTGTTGATAAAGCCTTTGAATATCGTCATAAATATGATCTTTATATCAAAAGTGAGCGTCCAGTTCTCGATATAATAGAGATCGTACTCTATCCTCTTCTCGATGGATGTGTCTCCGCGCAGACCGTTGACCTGCGCCCAGCCGGTCAGTCCCGGCCTCACCTGATGCTTTATCATATAATGAGGGATCTCATCACGGAACCGCTCGACAAACTGCGGTCTCTCCGGGCGGGGCCCCACAAGGCTCATATCGCCTCTTAAAATATTCCAAAATTGAGGCATTTCGTCAATACTTGTTCTTCGGATAATCTTTCCTACTCTCGTCACCCGAGGATCATTTTCCGTGGTCCAGGACTTCTTCTCCTCCTCCTCGGTCTGCATCCTCATAGAGCGGAACTTGTACATCTTGAAAGGCTTGTTGTGCAGCCCCACCCGTTCCTGAGCGAAAAACAGCGGGCCGCGCTGCTCCTTCGGAAGCCCCATCTCTTCAAGCCTGATGGCTATGATCGTTATAAGCATCAGCGGGGAAAACAGCACCAGACCGGTGATGCCCGCCGCGATATCCATGGTGCGCTTTATCACATTGTTCGGAAATTCGATGACCGGCACCCGTCTTATATTTATGATCGGAAGCCCCGCCGCATCCTCAAGAAAAGGCGTCGTCGGTATGATCCTGTAGTAGTCCGGAACGAACTTTGTATGCACGCCGGACCTCTCACAGATATTGACGATACTGCCCAGATCATCATAATCATTCAGACTCAGCGTGATGGCGATCTCCTCTATCTCATTGTCCCTGTCATCCAGCCGCTCGGCAAGCTCTCCGGTTGTTCCTATGACCTGCACGCCACGATAAGCATATCCGATCGGCTTGCTGTCATCAAGTATACCCTTTATCACATATCCCCATTCGGGAGACTGCAGTATACGGTCGATATAGCCCTCGGCTGCGGAGCTGTAGCCCACGAACAGTATCTGGCGTCTGGCGACAAGCGAGCTGTTGCTCAGCTTGCGCAGCGTGACCCGCAGTGCCGAGCGCTCCAGAAATTCTATCACCACAACCAGCACATAAAAGCATGCAACCAGTCGTCTCGAGAAGTGATACATGACATAATTCTTCGAGCCCAGATACAGAACTGCCGCAAATGCCAGTATACCCACGGTGGATGCCCGCCATATGTTCATCAGGTCTTTTCTTCGTCCGCCGTTTCTCTTCTCAGCATACATTCCGTTGAGCGCATTGCTCAGCATAAAGCCCGGAATAATGTATATCAGTGCAGAAAAATACACCGACGGCGGCAATGCACCCTCGGCGCCATAAGCTATCACAAGCAGCCATGCCAGCGAATATGCCGCCGCTATAGCTATCATGTCAAGCACTATGTGTATGCGATTCAATGTTTTTTCGTAGTCTCTTATCATAGCGACTTGCTCTGCAAAATCTCAGATATTATAAAATATTTTTCTGCGCATATGCTTTACAATATTCGAAAGTATACATTAGCAATTCCCATTGAACCGCCGCATAGGTCACTGCACCGTGACACGGCTTCGGTGCACGCCTGCAACGCTTTACGGTGGCCATGCCCTCTCTGATCCCGCTGATATAATCCTTCAGAAATCCCTTTTTCAGGAAAAAAGCAGCCTTGATCAGGCATCCTGCCGCTATGGCGGGCGCATTCAGTGCCAGCTGTATATCCGACTGATTCTTGTACATGAGATATACATTGTTTCGCGCTGATATCCTCACCTTAAACGGATTGTACTTTGAGCCCGTCGTTGCGCTTCCCAGATGATACACCCGTGCTGTCGGACAATATCTCGAGAAATACCCCGCCAGCCTCGCTCTGTAGCAGATATCTATATCCTCCAGATAAGCGAAGTGCATCTCGTCAAACAGCCCGATTTCGTCAAGTATCCTTTTTCTGTATATTGCAGCTCCTGCGCAGGTCGCAAATACATCCCGCTCGCTCAGATGCATGGTCACATCCTGATCTGCGCCTCTCTGGTATGCCCATCCGAGCACTGTCAGTCCGTCTCCGGCGCTGTCTATCTTCGTATGATCATCCGCACGGATCATCATCGCGCCTACGGAAAAGAGCCTTTCGGACTCCTCTATACCGCGCACCAGCTCGCTCACAAAGCCGTCGAGCACCTGTGTATCGTTGTTGAGCAGTATCACATATTCGCTGTCGCAGGCCTCTATGCCGCGATTGACGCCGCCTGCAAATCCCTGATTCTCTGCCAGTCTCAGCGTCCTGATCCCCTGCTCCTCCAACCACTCCGCGCTGCCGTCACTTGATCCGTTGTCTACCACCAGGATGTCAAACTGCCGAAAGTTCTGTCGTCTCAGCGATTCTATACACCCCGGAAGGAACGCCATTCCGTTGAAATTCGGTATGATTACAGTTACCTTCATAGCATGTCATCCTCAAAGATATTTTTCTATCCCTTCGATATGATAGGGCTCTCCGATCTTCTCCTTGAGCAGATCGCGCAGGGCAAAATTGCTCTTGCGCAGCGTTAGATTCGGATTGTAATACGGATCACCGTCTCTTAGGATATCCGGCCAGCGCTTCATGAATGTCGCAATCTCATGGTTGAAGCGTTCTACCTTCTCCGGAGTATCCTCAAGGCCTCTGGACTTTGATTCATAGTGATGGAATACCGCATACGGATTGTACACCACCAGCTTGCCCAGCTGTCTGATCTTCAGGCAGTAATCGATGTCGTTGAAAGCGACCACAAGCTCCTCAGTCAGACCGCCAACCTCATCATACAGCGATTTTTTCGTCAGCATGCACGCTGCGGTGACAGCGCTGTAGTCCTGCGCGGTCAGGGCTCTGTGAAAATAGCTGTTCTGGTACTCGTTCAGCCCTATGAAGGTATGTCCCGCGATACCTCCAAAGCCAATCACGACCCCTGCATGCTGTATGGTATCGTCCTCATACAAAAGCCTGCATCCGACTATACCGACATCGTCCCGCTGACAGTAGCCGAGCATCTCTCTGATTGAGTCGGGATTGATCATCTCCACATCATTGTTCATCAAAAGCAGATACTCGCCGGACGCGTACCGGGCTCCGAAATTGTTGATGGCCGAAAAGTTAAAGCCCTGTCTGTCGTACTTTACCACCTTCACGCACGGCAGCTCCTTTTGTATCGCGTCATAGTATTCCCATGTCTCGGGCCGGTCGGAGTTATTCTCCACCACGATAAATTCAAGATTTCTGTAGCTTCCCGCCAGTAGTGATCTGACGGCCTTGTCCAGATCCGCCGTATGATCCTTATTCGGGATAATCACGGATATCAGAGGCTCCGTCTTCAGCTTAAAATATGTATGATATATGCCGTAGTCCACGCCTTTTTCTATCTTATCTACCTCAAGCTCCGGATGCACCCGCTCGTAATGTGCCCTTATCGCTCTTGCTCCCGCCTCAAACGCATAAAGCTTGCTTTCGGGATTGGATGCCGTCGAATTCATATGGCAGCGCCAGTGATAGAGCACCTTGGGGATGTGATATATCTGCCCGGCCCGTTCGGTGATCCGGAATATAAAGTCATAGTCCTGAGCTCCGTCATATGCGGCATTGAAGTTTCCGCATCGGGCTGTCATCTCTCTTTTGAACAAAAACAGATGGCAGATGTAATTCACGCTGCAAAGCATGTCGATATTGAAATCAGGCTTGAAATGCGGATCGAACAGCGCACCGCCGTCCATATCCAGCTTATCTTCATCCGTATATATGCATTCGCACTGCGGATGATCCCGAACTGCGCAGGCGCATTCATAAAGCGCATTCTCTGTAATCAGATCATCATGATCGCAGAGCACAACCCAGTCGCCCGAGGCCATGGACAGAGCGGCATTGGTGTTGCCAGCGATTCCCTGATTTTCTCCGAGCACTTTGTATCTGATGCGCGGATCCTTCTGTGCATATGTCTCCAGCAGTCTTGATTTGTCCTGCCCTGCCGGACTTCCGTCCGCTATGCACACCTCCCAGTTTGAATATGTCTGAGCGATGATGGAATCCAGAAGCGCTTTCAGGTACGCATCAGGAGTTTTGTATACGGGGATGACTATGGAAAAAAGAACCGGGTTTTCCCATATCGTGTCTCTCTGGGTCTGCAGCTCCTGCGCTCCCGGTCTGGTTTTCTCGTACCACTCGGCGTACTCATAGTCATTGTCCAGACCCTTGAGCTTGTTTGAAGATTTCATATACAGCGCGCGGAGTCCGTTTTTCCTGAAATAATCCCATGCGACCTTCAGTGTCTCCGTGTTGCACAGATCCCTGATCTTCTCACGGCGCTTGTATGCAACAGACGAACGCTTCGCGATCAGCTCCTCGTTGAATTTCACCCTTGCGACGGATGACTCGCAGGTGATCACCAGCCAGTAGTCTCTGCCGCGCTCATAGTCAAAGCTGATATCAAAGCCCAGATCTCGGTCGACGGTCTTTTTATAGTATATGATGCTCACATCATCTCTGCGTGTGGAAACCAGCTTGAAATCAACCGGCTTCTTTTCCGCATCCAGCGCAGCATAGCTTACAGGCGCAGTCTCGCTGCGCCCTACAACCCATCCGTTTATGGTGATCGTGTTCTCACGGATCCTTACTACATCTATCTTGTACTTCAAAAGTTGATTCTCTCTTCCTCCACGACCAGCGGGCGCTTCATGACGCGCTGATTGATGGTCAGGATATATTCACCGATGATTCCTATAAATAAAAGCTGTATCGATCCGAGAAACAGCATTCCTATCAGAACCGGAGCCATGCCTGCCGCAAACCGATCCCAGTACAGAAGCTTCATGATCAGATAAACCACCGCTCCGACAAATGATCCTATGGCAAATATCCCGCCTATGAATGTCGCTATCCTCAGTCCTACCTTTGTATACGATGTCACCGAAAGCATGGCCGCATCATACAGAGTGTAGAAATTGTTGTGGGTCTTCCCCGCTCTTCTGAGCGGCTGCTCATAGGGTATATCCTTGCGGTGAGAGCCGAGCTCCGCCACTATACCCCTGAGAAACGGTGTCGGGTCGTCGAGCTTTCTGAGCACCTCGATAAATGACTTGTCATACAGTCCGAAGCCTGTGAAATGCTCGATCTGCTCTACCTGTGAGAATTTCTTGATGGTCTTGTAATACAGGGATCTGAGCCAGTACATGAATCTGTTCTCGCGGCTGGCAGTCTTGATTCCGCATACTATGCGATATCCCTCCTCCCAGCTCCTCACGAACTTCTCTATCATCTCCGGAGGATCCTGAAAATCACATGCCATGAGTACGGCCGCATCTCCGTCCGCCTGAAGCAATCCGTAATACGGCGAGTTGAACTGCCCGAAGTTCTTGGCGTTGAATATAGCCCTCACACGCTTATCCCTTGCGCAGATGCCTCTGATCAGCTCTCTGGTTCTGTCCTGCGAGTCATTGTCTATGAATTGGATATCGTAGTCGTACTCCGGCAGCTTTTGAGCAAATACCTCCTCAACAGCCGACACTATCGCCTCTACATTCTCCTCTTCGTTATAGCATGGTATCACTATGCTTATCCTGTTCATACATTCCCTTTCGGCCCCGCGGCAAGGATATTGTACCATACTTTAAAAACCGCGCGCGGCATTTGACCGCTCTCTGTGGTATCTCAGCACCTGTGCGGCTCCCTGCTCCCATGTGATTCTCTCTCTGAATCCGGTCAGCCCTGTCAGCCTTGATATATCCGGATTCAGATACGGTGTCCCCTCCGGTGAGATAAGCCTTTCTCCGAACAACACGCGGCCTCCGGCAAGCCGTGCCATATCCTCGATATAGGTTCTCAGTATCCGGCTTTCCTCTCCAGCCACATTGACCACGCATTCTGTCTCTCCAGCATCGGAATCGGCCGGATACGGACAGCCTGCCAGCAGTGATATCGCAGCCGCGCAGTCATCGACATGCAGAAAATTCCACATCTGCATGCAGTCAGAGGCCGCCTTCATGGTCTCTCCCCGGGCAAATGCCTCTGCACACAGGCTCAGCAGCGAGCCCGGCTGATCATCCGGCCCGTATATGCTGAAAAGCCGCATATGTATGTATGTCATATCCAGACTTTTGCACAGCTTCGAGGCCTGTCTGAGCACCTCAAGCTTGGCCTTTCCGTACTCCGAGCGCGGATGGCACGAGGCCTGCTCGGTCACAGGCGCAGCCGTGCCTGCCTCACCCTCCGGCATATCCTCTGCAATGATTCCGTACTCTGCCTGCGATCCGCTGAATATGAATCTTCCACAGCCGGCATCAGCAGCCCGCCTGACCATGTCCAGCGCGGCGGCTGCATTTTCATGCTGCAGTCTGCTGTCCATTCTTCCGCCTCTTGCGGCGCCGGCCCATGCCAGATGTATGCATACATCCGCATCGGGGAGTCTGTCCGAATCCGCGTCAACTATATGCAGCTTCTCCGGAAGAAGCCTTCTGCGGGGCGAAGAGGAGCGAACAAGGCCATAGACCTCGTATCCTCTGGATATGAGGTCCATGGCCGTATGTCTTCCCACAAATCCTGTTGCGCCTGTCAGTAAGATTTTCATTTCACAAGCATATTGTCCGCCAGCTCCTCATCCGAAAGGAACGGCTCCAGATCCTCAAGCGGCGGCGATGTGATAGTGCCGTCCGGCATGACCTTACCTGATGACTTCGGTTCAAAGTTCTGATCTCTTGTCACATAAACCTCGCAGATCACAGGGCCGGCGGTGGCGAGCGTCTTTGCTATGCCGTCATGAAGCTCGCTGTTGTGCATGATCTTTACATACGGATATCCGTAGGCCCATGCCAGCTTTTCCATGTCGGGAAATCCTATATCTCCGGAGTCCTCGCCGATTCCCACCAGCTTGTGCTCGGAGAAGTTGCGCTTTTGCGTCTGTCTGATGCTGTGATATCCGCCGTTATTGACTACGAATATCTTGATGGGCATCTTGTGGAATATGACCGTCTCCAGCTCCTGAAGATTCATCTGTATACTTCCGTCCCCGGTAAAGCATATGATATCCTTGTCATACTCTGTCATCTCCGCCGCTGCCTCACACGCACCGATGGACGCCGGAAGTCCGTACCCCATCGAAGCTATAGCCGAGTTGGAGACGAAGCGCTGTCCCTTTTTCATGATATATGCATGCCCGCCGACCACACACGGAGAGCCGTTTCCCACTACGGTTATCTGGTTCTCCCTCGCCTGGCTTGAAAGCTCATATGTGAGCGCATATACATTGGCATACTGAGAGTCATCTTCTGTCAGATGCTTCGGCAGGACAACCGGGTACTTCTTCTTCCAGAAGTCTACCGTCTGCCTCCAGGTCATATCATGCAGACCCCTGCCGTCATTCCATACCGGAAGTGTCTCTTCATCCAGAGCCTCGTTTAAAACCGCAAGAAACTGTGCACAGTCGGCATGTATTTTCATATCTACATGAAGCGTCGGCTTGTCAAGCTCGTTCCTGTCGATATCATTCATGATGACATAAGCATCTCTGGCCCATCCACCGCAGTTATATCCGACCTGTCTGATGCTCAGTCTTGATCCCACCGACAGCACCAGATCGGCATTCTGCACTGCAAAGTTGCCCGGACGGTCTCCGAAATTGCCCGGACGACCCACATACAGCGGATCATCACACGGCATGCAGTCCTCCGAGTTCCATCCGACCACTACCGGTATGCCGAGCTTATGTGCCGCTGACATGAATGCATCATGGCAGTCGGCTATCCTCACGGCATTGCCCACATTAAATACAGGTCTTGAGGCACTGCGTATCTTCTCGATCACTGCCCTTGCCTCTTCCTTCGTCACAAGTGGGATCGCAGGCTCGCGTTTTTCTCCCTTTCCGGCCTCATCCTCAGGTATCTTTGCTGATGATGCAGCCGCCCAGCCGTCGCCTCCCGCCTCATAGTTGTCGGCATCAAAGCCTATCAGATCGTCAGTCTCTATATATGCTCCCTGCACATTGATCGGTATATCCAGCCATACCGGACCCGGTCTTCCGTGATAGCACAGATACAGAGCCTTCTCCGTCACATACCTGATGCGCATCGGATCTATGACCATCTCGCTGTACTTTGTCATGCAGTCTATGGCTTTGCATATATCAAATTCCTGATCTCCAAGAGCCCTCACCTGCGCCACATCTGCGACAGATCTGGCCGTCCAGTCGTATCGCATCTGCCCGGAAACTATAAGCATGGGTATAGAATCGAGCCATCCTCCTACCACGCCGGTGATGGCATTGGTTCCTCCGGGGCCTGTGGTTACGCATACAAGAGCTACCTTATTCGCTATACGCGCGTAGCACTCGGCTGCGATGGCGCACGCCTGCTCATGATGATTGTATGTTATCGTCAGTCCGTCCTGATGCCCGAATGCATCATTTAAGTGCATGGCTCCCCCGCCCACCACGGAGTAGCCCCGGGTGATGCCTGAATCCACCAGCTTCTGTGCCAGATAATTGCTTAGCTTGACTTTCATATGCGGCCTCTTGTTTGTGTTCGTGTATATATGTCAAATATGGTTCGAGGGCACCCGAACTTTTGATTACACGGATTGTTTTGTGCTCCGCACTCCCACAATCCTGTCTCAATTCTATCAATTCGTATATAGGCGGTCAAGAAATCGCAGGCTGTCATATCCGTCCGTTTGAGGAAATCAGACATCCGGCCGAGCTCTGCGATTTGATCCGCTTTTATGTCGCATCTGCCATGGTGTACGGGCAGATAGTTTACTTCAGCGGCTTATCATCGATGATTCCTTCGATTATCTCTTCTCTGATATTTTCATCTACGGGCAGATCCACAAATCTTTCGCTGAACATGATCTTCATGGATGCAAGCTGAGCTGCTTCTGTCTTCTGCCGTCTGATCTCGGTTCTTTCAAATATCGCTATATCTCCGAGCTCCCATAAAAAAAAAGCAGAACGCTATCGACAATATGTCATACATGATACCTTCAAAGTGCACTGCCGATGCGTAAAAGAGTATGGCACTAAGTATCGTGAAGAAGGCTATAACAGCTTCCTTTTTTTGAACATCATGCAGATCCAGCTGTTTGTCGCCCAAAATCAGCGCATAGTAATCCTTCAATGTCTCAGTGATCACATTCTGCTGGCTTTCTGAAAATGATGTTCCGGAGATCTCAAGCACCAGGGGATATTCAGACGGGATATAGTATGCGTTATCATCGACAAAGCGTATAAAGTCGGCATTGGGACATTCATACTCCGGCACCGAGTATCTGTCTATGACATCATAATAATCTCTCACATTTACTGATATGTACGCCAGTCCGTCCTCGATATAAAATTCCTTCAAAGCCTTGGCATAGTCGATTCTCTTCTTTGACAATCCGCTCAGTATCCTTCTGCGAGCCATTTTTCTCTTCAGAAAGCTTCTGTTTTCATTCTCCATAGGCTTTTCCTCTCACGCCAATGCTGCCGTATACCGTAGTGTCCGAAATGCATTTTATCAACAGTCTCCGGCTCATGCAAGTCGGCTCCCACGCGCCGACACTCGCGAGCTGAATTTCCAGAGTTTTGCGTTTGATCTTCGAAACGGTTGACATTGTAAACCGTTTCGATTATCTTTGTAGTGCTTTCGGATAAATCAGTTAAAAGGAGGGCTACTATATGGCAACCATTCCGACACAAATCAGAATAGACGAGGATCTTAAAAGAGAGGCATCCGAGCTTTTCTCAAGGCTCGGGCTTGATATGTCCGGAGCCGTCACGCTGTTTCTGCGGCAGTGTATACTCCGTCGCGGGCTGCCTTTTTCAGTTGATATACCGCAGTATGACCCGAGAGGCGGTGCTTTAACACATGCCGCTCCGGCTATGTATCCTGCATCTCTTCCGTCATCGGCCGCTGCCGGCTGTGACGACAGCATCTCCACCACGCTTACAGGAAAAAGCTCAGTCAAGCCCAAGCGCAGCCTCATAACCGAGCATGTCAGTCCCAATGAGTTTCTCGAGGCGTTTCCGGAGACAGAGGAGATCATCAAGGAGTATCTCGGAATCGACAGCATCCGCGACATATATCCGCTCAAGAAGGGTCTCACAAACATATCCTTTATCTTCGAATGCTCCGGCGGAAACAAGTATGTAGTCCGCGTTCCGGGCGAGGGAACCGACCGCATCATCAACCGTCATGAAGAGGCCGAGATCTATCGACTGCTCAACGGCAAGGGAATCACTGATGAGCTGATCTATATCGATCCGCTGTCCGGGATAAAGATCACGCGCTACTGGGAGAACTCCCGTCCCTGCAACTATGCGCAGCGTTCGGATATAGAGCGCTGTCTCGAGACGCTCAAGACGCTTCACGGACTGGGACTTGAGGTCGGACATGAATATGACATCTTCGAGTATGCCCAGCTCTATGAGGACAATATAGCAGGCGGCGTATCGATGTTCGCCGATCATTCCCAGACCAAGGAGAATATCTATTCACTCCGTGCCTTCCTCAAGTCCGTGGATGAACCCCATGTGCTGAGCCATATAGATGCAAACCCCGACAACTTTCTGTTCACTCCTGATGCGTCCGGCTTTGAGACCATCCATCTCATCGACTGGGAATACTCCGGCATGGCCGACCCGTACTACGATGTCGCCTACTTCTGTTCATACTCGCCCTACGGCGACGAGCAGATAGACGAGATCATCGATATATATACGGGCGGCAATCACGACAGGCGTCTTCGGGCAAAGATATATGCCTACATCGCCATCAATGCCTTCAGCTTCAGCAACTGGTACGAGGCTATGTACCAGAACAACAAAACCGTCTATGCAGAGAACAAACGGCTCTATGAGCTGGCCAAAAAGTATTACGAAAGATGCCGTGAGCTGATGTAAGGCATCCCCGAGGAGATAACATGTATACAGCAGACAAGGCTATCATCAACGCCGCCGGGCGCGGTACCCGCATGCGCCCGCTGACTCTCACAACGCCGAAGCCACTGGTCAAAGTGCACGGGACGCCAATGATAGAAACGGCTATCGACGCGCTCCATGCCAACGGCATAAGCGAGATCTATGTGGTCACAGGATACCTGAAGGAACAGTTTTCATATCTTCCCGCAAAGTATCCCGGGCTCACGCTCATCGAAAATCCGTACTACGCCGACACCAATTCCATATCCTCCATGTACTGCGCACGGGAGCATATCTCCGGCGCCATGGTCATGGACGCGGATCAGATCATCCGGAATCCGGCCATACTTGATCCTCATTTTGAGGCATCCGGATACAATGCGATCTATTGCGCCGAAGGAGTTTCAGAATGGATCACATATGTGGATGCGGATGATGTGATACTGTCAACCATCCCCGAGTCAACCGATCCGGGGTGGCAGACGCTCGGAGTCTCCCGCTGGTCCTTCGAGGACGGAGCAAGACTCAAGGCTCATCTGGAGCTGGAGTTTGAGAAAAAAAGCAACAGAAATATCTACTGGGACAATATCCCGCTTCTCCTTCACTCCGATGAATACCGGCTGAAGATATGGCGTCAGGATGATCCGGACGACCTCATCGAGCTTGACTCTCTTCGAGATCTAGCCAGGTATGACGATACCTATATGCCTCTTGTAAATGGGATTTCGCAGAACTGACGCTTATAAAGCGGTTTACACAAGCTGCATACCGCCGCGTGTCAGAAATCAGAACAATAAAAATCATGAAAGGAATATTCACAGCCATGAACAGTGAATACAGCAATGTAAATACCGCCGTTTCCGAAAACGGCACTCAGCAAAAACCTCAGCTCGACTATTTTATATGTTTCGTTCCGGTAGCGCTCGTGCTCATACTCAATGTGATCTTCATGCTCAGACCGGAGCAATCCGTCAATGTAGTCAGCGCTCTTCGCACATTTATGTGTAATGATCTCGGAATCTTCTATATAGGTTTCAGCATATTCGCCTTCCTCGGCAGCATGGCGATCGCATTCTCCAAACTGGGTCAGATACGCCTCGGCAAGGGAAAGCCCGAATATTCGTCCTTTACATGGGGCTCCATGATATTTACATCAACCATGGCTGCCGACACTCTCTTTTATTCCCTCATAGAATGGGCGATGTACGCAGGCGAGACTCGTATTCAGGAGCTTGGCGGCATCATGCCGTGGGCGTCAACCTACACGCTCTTTCACTGGGGCCCCATCGCATGGGGATTCTATATCATATGTGCCGCGGCATTCGGATTCATGTTTCATGTAAGAGGCCGCGAGAAGCAGCAGTTCTCCGAGGCATGCAGGCCTCTTCTCGGAGACAGGATAGACGGGCCGATAGGAAAGCTTATAGATACTGTAGGCGTCATCGGCATGATGGCGTCGACCTCGACCACATTTGCCATATCCACTCCTTTTCTCTCTGAGGCCGTGGCAAAAATCTTCGGTCTTTCCAACAGCGCAACCCTGTCCGTGGCTCTTCTGATCGGAACATGCCTGATTTATACTCTTGCTGTATTCTTCGGTATGAAGGCTATCGCCAAGCTCGCCATGATATGCATATATCTGTTCCTCGCCATACTTGCATATGTCTTCCTGTGCGGCGGCGAGGCCAAGTTCATACTGGAGAGCGGACTTGAATCCATAGGCGTGCTGGCTCAGAACTTCCCGAGTTTCATGACATATACCGATCCTCTGCGTTCCACAAATTTCGCTCAGTCATGGTCTATCTTCTACTGGTCCTACTGGGTGGTTGCATGTGTCGGAACACCCTTCTTCATCGGCATCATCAGCAAGGGACGCACGATCAAGGAGATGATTCTGGGCGGATATGCGTGGGGAATCGCCGCGACATTTCTGTCATTCATCATCCTCGGCAACTACGGCATAGCGCTTGAGCTGCGCCACGGCGCAGGTATCTGCGAATTTGTGGCTCAGACAGGAAACTATCCGGCGGCGATCACCATGATCATAGAGCATCTCCCGTTTGCCATGATATTCCTGTTCGTGCTGGTTCTCACGATGCTGGCCTTCTATACGACGACATTTGACTCCATCACGATGGTATTCTCCACATATTCGTACAAGAAGCTTCGCGCTGATCAGGAGCCCGGTCACGGAATCCGCATCTACTGGGCTATCGCCTTTATCATCCTGCCTATAGCGCTTCTCTTCTCCGAAGGAAACCTGTACGCCATGCAGGCATTTGCCATCATAGCCGCATTTCCGGTGTCAATCATACTGCTGATGATCATCTTCAGCTTCATCAAGGATGCGCGCGCATATCTGAATGAGGAGCATCAGAAAAAGTCCATGTGATCTGCGGATGCCTGCGGCTTCAGTCAATTTCAGTGCCCGGCTGTATATCCAGCTCGGCCGTAACCTGATAGTAGTCGCAGGCGTGAGCCGTATACCCCGTGACATTGCTTTTGGAGATCATGTTCATCTGCAGGAATGAGCAAAATACAAACGCATCATCATCAAGTATGGCCTGCTGAAGTCTGACGGCCAGCTCGCCGCGTCTCTGAGTATCAAATTCTCCGGCCAGCTCGCCTATCATGGCAGTTACCTGTTCGTTCTCGTATGCACCGAAATTGTATCCCATGCCGGGCATGCAGCAGGATGTGAAGAAATACTGCGGATCTCCGGACGGTGCCGTGACCATGGACGAGGCATAGATATCCCAGCTTGTCATATCAGCCAGAAACTCCCGGCGGGCCGAGGTACAGTTGACATCAACCTCTATCCCTATCTCCCTGAGTGATGCCTGCACTGCCTCTGCCAGCAGCGGCAGCTCCTGACGGCTGGGATATGTCAGCCACCGAACAGTCAGTCTCCGTCCGTCCTTTTCCCGGATGCCGTCACCGTCGCGATCTACCCAGCCGGCCTCGTCAAGCAGAGTTTTGGCGCCCTGCGGATCATAGTCTCTCGCCGTGACATTTTCTCCTCCAAACATCGCAAAGCCCTTCGGAAATGCTCCCTGCCCGGGCTCTCCGTGTCCGTCCAGAAGAGCCTTCGTAAAGCCCTCCTTGTCTATCCCCATGGCTACGGCTCTTCGTACCGCCGGATCCTTCATGATATCGCTTGTCATATTCATAGAGCAGAAGAATGCTCTTGAGGTCTGTATGCCCGAGAAACGGTAGCCGGCATTGTCAAAGCTCGGGTAAGCCTCATACGCCATTCCGTACGCCGCATCTATATCACCCGAAAGCAGCGCAGCCGCAAGCGTGTCTCCGTTGGGTATGCTTCTGATGGTCAGCTCATCCAGCTTCGGCTGCCCGTTCCAGTAATCGGGGTTCTTCACCAGCGTCAGATGGTCATCGACCTTCAGTTCCTTTACCATATACGGCCCGGTTCCTGCTATTATGCCTGCATCAAAATCACTCGCATCAACATCTATGATGCATCCGTATGGATCTCCAAGATAATTCATAAGCGCCGGATTCGGCTCTGCAGTGGTGATGGTCAGCTTCATGCCGTCAGCCGCGATATCAGTGATTCCTGTGTCACCGGGCGCCCTGTCATGGTGCTCCAGCAGATGCTCCAGGCACTGCTTCACAGAGTCCGCGTCCATGCGTCTGCCGCTCGAATATACAACTCCTTCTCTGAGCCTGATCTGCCATACGAGCCCTCCGTCGTTCTCCCAGGACTCTGCCAGCCATGGCTCCAGCTCCATGTCATCTGTATATCTGACCAGCGTCTCACCGATGCCGTAGCGGATACAGGCCCAGCCGTTGTAGGTGCGATGCGGGTCAACAGTCTCTTCCCAGTTCTCGGAATTGAATGTCGTATCACCGATGATCATTGATTTGCCCGCCGCGGCGTCCGCATGTCCTTCGGCATCCTGCGCGGCTCTGAGTTCTGCCGCCGCATGCTCTGCGGCTGAGCCCGAGGAGCTGCCCGCGGCACATCCGGTCATCAGCGCTGCCGCAAGTAAGGCTGAAAAAATGATATGTTTTCGTCCCGCTCTCATATCGACTTCATTCATAGCTGCTCCTCTCTGTTGACTCTGCTTCTTTCATGGATCGTCTGACACTGTCCTTCTGTCCGCGCAGCTCTGTCTGCTGCAGTATCTCTCCATGACCCATGACCAGCATCCGATCGCAAAAATGCTTCACCAGCGCCTGATCATGGCATATAAACAGTATCGAAAACTCATCTCCCAGATCTCTGCGGATCTGATTCAGCAGCTCGATGATCTCTCTTTGAACCGTCATATCAAGCGATGATGTGGCCTCGTCGCATATCAGCACTCTCGGACGCACGGCCAGAGCGCGCGCTATAGCCGCGCGCTGACACTGTCCTCCGCTGACCTCGTGCGGGTATCTGTCCGCATGGTCCGCGGGCAGACCGCACATCTCAAGAAGCTGTCCTGTCCGGGCTCGCGCTGCGGCTCTCGACATCCCGCTGTTTCTGAGGCTCTCTCCTATCCCGTCGCCCAAAGTGCGCCTCGGGTCAAAGGACTGCACCGGCGACTGAAAGACCATCTGAAGCTTGCGGTATACGCTTCGCAGTCTTCTTCCCGATAGGCCTGTGATATCCTCGCCGTCCAGTATGATTCTTCCCTCTGTGGGATCAAGAAGCCTGGCTATCATGTACGCCACTGTGCTCTTGCCGCTTCCGCTCTCTCCCATGATGCCCAGGCATTCCCCCCGCATCAGAGTAAAGCTCACATCCTTTACGGCAGCAAATGTCCCTTTGCTCCCTGCGGAAAATATCTTCGTCAGATGTTCCGCCCTCAGTATCGGCTCCATGCTATACCCTCTCAAACCCAGGCACGGCATCCAGAAGTCTCTGCGTATACTCCGTGCACGGATGGTTCAGAATCTGTCCTGCAGCTCCGTACTCCACGACCCGTCCCTGTCTCATCACCATCACATGATCCGCGGCCGCAGCTATATTCCTCATATTGTGTGAGACCATCACTATCGCTGTCCCGTAGCGCTCGCGTATCATCAGCAGCTGCTGCACCACCTGCATCTGCGATGCCTCATCAAGAGCAGCAGTGGGCTCATCCGCCAGCAGTACATCAGGTCTTAGCAGCATGGCGGCCGCTACCCCCACCCGCTGCTGCATGCCTCCCGACAGCTCTGACGGGTAACTTCTCAGGATACGATCCGCATCCGCAAGACCCAGCTCCGTCAGCTGCTTTGCCGCAAGACTGCGCGCCTGCCGTCCTGATGCCGCGCCGTGCACGCTCAGCATCTCGCACAGCTGCGCGCCTATGGTTCTCACCGGGCAAAACGAGCTTCCGGCATCCTGAAATATCATCCCGAGCTTTCTTCCGTTTATCCTCTCCCGCTCTCTGTCCGACAGTTTGATCAGCGACATCCCCCTGAACAGGATGTCGCCTCCGGTCACTTCAGCACCGCCAATCCCCATGGCGGCTCTCAATACAGTTGACTTCCCGCTCCCGCTCTCACCGACTATGCCCAGTATCTCGCCCTCAGACAGCACGAGGCTCATGTCATGCACCATGCAGTCATCGCCGTATGATATATCCGCATGATCGTATCTCATTATCTCCTGCACAGCTCACCTCCCGCGTCTCTTCGGATCGGCATAGTCACGGATGGTATCCCCCAGCAGATTGAAAATCACAACTGTCATGAAGATCGCAAAGCCCGGAGCATATATGATCCACGGCGCCGTGGCTATCAACCCTCTTGCGTCACTCATCATGCTTCCCCACTCTGCTGCAGGCGGTTTTACTCCGAATCCCAGAAACCCCAGCGCCGCCAGCTGCGCTATCGTGGTTCCGATATCCGTCACCGCGGTTGTCAGCACCGTTCCCATGATATTCGGCAGCACATGCTTTAATATCAGCTTGATGTCACTGCTCCCCGACAGCCTCGCCGCCCTCATCCAGACGGCCTCCTTAACCGAGATGGTTCTGCCGCGGGCTATACGGGCGTATTTAGGCCATCCTGTCACGGCAAGCGCCAGCATCGCACTGCGCATGCCGCCGCCGAGTATTCCGGCCACCGCCAGTGCCATGACCATCTCCGGAAATGCCAGAAACATATCTGACATTCTCATCAGCACTGCGTCCGTCCAGCCCTGTCTCCATCCGCTGACAACTCCCGCGGCCGTTCCCGCAATGGCTGTAACCGCCACCAGAAAAAGCGAGCAGGACAGGCTGATCCTTCCTCCCATGATGACCCGCGACAGCATATCTCTACCGTAGCGGTCCGTCCCCAGGATATGCTCCGGTGATGGCGGGCTCTTTACGATGCTCAGATCCTGCAGATACGGATCATACGGAGTGATATACTCAGCGAGCGCTGCCGCTGCAAGCATCAGCACAGCCAGTATGCACAGCACGGCAAGCCTCAGCCGAACAGGCCCGGTTCTTCCTCCGCGGGCGAGGCCTTTGTCCCCGTTTGAGATCATCTTCCCTTCACCCCCGCCCGCATCTCCGGATCGAGAGCATAGCTCAGTATCTCCGTGATGAAATTGACTGTCATATATATCACGGCCATCCATATCACATATGCCTGCACGACCGGATAATCCCTCATGACAATCGCATCAACCGCCAGCTTCCCTATCCCGTCCCACATGAATATGCTCTCCACTACGGCAGTTCCTCCGAGCAGGCTTCCTATCGACATGGCCAGCATGGTCACGACAGTCGGCATAGCCGCGCGCAGCACGCTGCCTTTAAGAATCGTCCTCATAGGTATGCCTCTCGATCTTGCGCCGTCCACATATTCCTTCGTCAGCTCCTCCAGCACCGCCGCCCTCACCTGCCTTATATATTTGGATGACATGGCGATAGTAAGCGTAAGCGCGGGAAGCGCGGCGCCCTGTATCGTGATTCCGTTTGATATCACCGGCAATAGCTTCAACTTTATCGAAAACAGCTGCATCAAAAGAAGCGCCGTGAAAAAATTCGGCATGGAATGACCCAGAAAGCTTATAAATCTCAAGAGATAATCAATAGACCTGTCGTGGCGCACGGCTGCCAGTGTCCCGAGCGGAACGGAGATCAATACGGTTGTCCCCGCAGCCATGGCGGTCAGCATCCCCGTCGCGGGAAGCTTTGATATGAATGTAGCCAGCACATCGCTTCCCGACACATAGCTCACTCCCATATCTCCGCGCAGCAATCCCGCCGCCCATGTCAGATATTGCTGCAAAAAGGGTCTGTCAAGACCGAGCTGCTGCCTCTTTGCGTCTATGATCGACTGATCCACCGCTCCCTTATCCGCATACAGTTCTGTGATCGCGTCGCTTCCGGCCAGCCTCATCATGGCAAAGGATATAAATGTGATACCTGCAAGCATCAATGCCGCCAGCAGCAGCCGCCTGACAAAAAACTGTCTCCAAAAGCCCCGTCCGCTTATGCCAGAGCCGCGCATTTCAGTCCTTCAACAAGAAACATGGGTGTAGAGGCATTATTTATCCTCTCTTCCCTCGTCCATACCCTCTGCCATATACCGGTATCGGCATGTGCCTGCATCCCCAGTGATGACAGAACATCAAGATCCCATTGCGGACGGTGCTGCGCGGAAAGCGGTGCCTTAAGCGCTATCGCCTCCATCGCACAGACATCCGTGCCCGCCGTTTCATCCCTTACATCGCTGGCCTGAAGATTCTCCCGGTCCTGCTCGTGAGCGGCCTGAGCGTTTTCGTCCATGAGATATCGGTACCAATTCGCATCAAAGTTTAAAAGCAGCCCGCCGGGCTTTAATATTCTCATCCACTGGCCGTATGCCGTCTCCGGAGATTGCAGATTCCAAGTGAGATTTCTGGTTACAAGCACATCAAAGCAGTCATCGGGAAACTCAGGCTCCTGCGCATCCATCTGTCTGAAGCAGATTCTGTCCGCAAGCTCCCCTGCATTCGTCATCGCCTGCGTGAGCATCGATTGAGTATAGTCGATCGCCGTCACCCGGTATCCGAGCTCTGTCAGGATGATCGCAAAAAATCCCGGTCCCGTTCCTATGTCCAGAACAGAGATGTCCTCAGGACGCCTGTCCGGATATCTCGCTCTGATCCTTGCGGATATCACGCCTCCCCAGACAGCCTTCTGATCAGAAGCCAGCTCCTCTTTATTGACCTCGGAATATCCGGCAGCCCGGTTCGTCCAGTAGCTGATATTTTCCTCTTTGTATGTCGCAAATTCCGTCATGATCGATTCTCCCTGCTGCTCTGCGGCTTTACGGCAATGATGCCGAACATGGGCGCATGATCCAGATCCAGCGCGCCCAGTATGCGTTCTCCGATCTTCCGGTCTGCATATGGCTTCGAAAAGCCCAGCTTCTCAAGCACCTGAAGATCCCAATCCGGGCGCTGCTTTCCGGTATCCACCGCAAGCGTTATCTCATCATTTTCCTTCTGAAGAGCATCTGTCATTCCTATATGACCGTACGGACTGTCCGCCGCAACCTGCCGGTTCTGAGCGCTCATGCTTCTCACATGAGCAGCATAGTCGGCGTCAAAATTCAAAAGCACGCCTCCCGGTCTGAGCACCCTCGCCCATTCTCTGTATGCCTGCTCCGGATCCGGAAGTGTCCATGTGAGATTGCGGCTGATGACAGCGTCAAAGCTCTCATCATCATATGAAAGCGTCTGCGCATCCATCTCTTTATATGTGATATTCAGGCCGAGCGCCGCGGACTGTCTGCGAGCCTCGTCAAGCATGGACGGTGTCAGGTCTATGCCCTCTGTCCGATGTCCCGCCTGCGCCAGCAGTATCGCGAAGAACCCGGTTCCCGTCCCGACATCCAGGATACGCAGATTCCGTCCCGTCGGCAGATGCCTTTCTATCTCCTCCAGCCATCTTCGCCCCATATCATTTTCCAGCTCATTTTTGCGAACCTCGCCGAAATCATGCGATCTGGCTGTCCAGTAGCTGCGAATTCTCTCCTCTATCTGCATCATAGTCGTCTGCTCCCTCATCGGCATCTTAACCGTCTTTGCTCACCGCCGTAAGCCTCCCCGGGGGATGCGTTTTGCGGCAGACGGCATGCGGGCTGCACACTTATGAGCGGCTGCATCAAATGCGTGATCATTATGTTTTTTATAAAGAACATAAAGTTCTGCAACATTTGCCCGCTTCCGTCTGTATATAAGGCAGAAGCAATTCACTACACATCACGGAAGTTTGTAAGTAAACTTCCAAACATGAATTTGGAGGACAAAAATGAAAAAGAATTTAATGGTAAGATTTATGACAGCGGCAATGTGCGTGAGCATCGCGGTCGGCGCAGCGGCATGCGGCAGGACAGATCCGGCAGCGTCGGCATCCACGACAGAGACACCGGCTAAAGCAGAGAGTTCGGATAAATCGGAGAGTTCAGGCAAAGCGGAAAGCACGACAGAGATATCCGCACCGACAGGAACGGATGACAGCACCGATGCGCCTGCAGCTGATATCCCGCAGGAGATCCCCGGCGCGGATCCCAGCACATGGAGTCCCTTTACAGACTGTGACAGTCTGTCTGAAGCAGAGGAGGCTGTCGGATTCAAGATGACGATTCCCGAGTCGATAAACGGCTATTCTGCCGTCTCCTATGCGGTCATGAAGGAATATCATCTCATACAGGTTCAGTTCGAGGCCGATGAGAATCATTACATCACTATCAGAAAAGCTGTTGATGCGAATGACATCAGCGGTGATTATAATGTATACAATGAGACAGGCACTACTGCCGTGAACGGCATAGAGGTAACCCTCAAGGGCAATGACGGCAATATATGCCTCGCAACCTGGACCAGCGGCGAATATGCGTATTCGATCATGTGCGCCGACCTGACAGACATCGGCGAGACTCCCTCCCACGGGCTTTCCGTCGATCAGATGACGGCTCTTGTCGCCGCTGTCAGATAAAAAGCGGTTCTTAAATCACTCAGCACATCGAGAGGAAACATACACGCATGGAAGGGATATCATCCCGGGGCATCCTCGGATATTTATATCTTCACCGGCTTCGGCGCCGCACGGCAGCGGCGGCCGATGCCCTCTTTTCACGGCTTGGCATTCTCGCCTTACGCATTCTCAGCTGTATCCTCACATTCTCTGATGCCGGGGATGCCAGCGCACGGGCGGCAGATCCCGTCTCAAGATCACAGCTCGATATCAAGGCGGAGAGATATATGTCGGAGTACGGCAACGGCATACTCCGTCTTGCCTACAGCTATGTTCACAATATGGCTGATGCGGAGGATATTCTTCAGGAAACACTGATACGCATGCTCGATGCTCATGCAGATTTTGAGAATGCGGCTCACGAGAAGGCGTATATATACCGCATCGCCGCCAATGTGTCCAAGAATCACATCGCATACAGCAAACGCAGAGAAACCGATGAGCTGGATGAGGAGCTCATCGCCGAGGAGCGCCGGGATCTTTCCTTTGTCTGGGAAGCCGTAAAGCAGCTCCCTCAGACTCTGAGCGAGGTGGTTCACCTGTACTACTACGAGGGCTATCGGACATCCGAGATTGCTTCGCTGCTCGACCGCAATGAGTCAACCGTCCGCTCCGATCTGAAGCGAGCAAGAGACTGTCTGAAAAATCTTCTGAAGGAGGAATACGATTTTGGATAAATATCATGAGATCATGGAGCATATATATGTCACACCGGCTATGCGTGATCGTATTCTGTCCGGCATAAGCAGGCATTTCCGTGGGAAACGCGCCTTTGGCGCACGATCCGGCCGCATGTATTCATTGGCGGCTGCCGCTGCGGCATTTGTCATAATAGGCGGCGTAGGGCTTTGGCAGCACATGCGCGCTCCGCAAACCGGCATCACGGGCTCATATGAGTCCTCCGGCGTCTCTGATGCATTTGCCGTCATAGACTGTGCCTCTGCGCAGGAGCTTTCCTCGCTCGTGGGCTTTGATGTCCCTGAGCTTTCACACCTCCCGTTTGAACCGCAGGAGGTGCTCTATACGGCGATAGGCGAGGATCTGGCTCAGATCAGATATCTCGGCAGCGGCGAGACTGATATGCTCACATATCGCAAATCACCGGGTGCGGAGGACAACTCCGGGGATTACAATACCTACAGCGAGACAGGAAGTCTGGACATCAACGGCCTGAGTCTTCAGATCAAGGGACATGACGGACTTATATATCTTGCATGCTGGAGCGATCCGGAATATTCATACTCTGTCTCCATAGCATCCGGCTGCACAAAGGAGGAGCTTTCCGCGATCATATCAGACCTGAGCAGGTGATGAGCCGATCCCGCCTTCAAAGCCGGTTCATACGGCAAATCCCCGGTGTCGAGGACGACTCCGGGGATTACAATAGGCAGGCACGGGGACGCCTCAAAACAGCTTAAAGAGGCTGTCCCTGTGCTCCGGCACACGTTTATGCTCCGGCGGAAGCTTCAGATACTCCCCGTATTCCACCTTCAAAAGCGCATCATACTCACGCGGTATCAGAAGCATCATATCCTCAAATGGACACTCTATGAGATCACGGTACCAGCTCTTTTTATATGTCCACTGCAAAAACTGTATCGGATAGTTGCTGACAAAAAAATCGCCGTCGTCTCCGGGTCTTCCCCCGCAGAGTTTTGAGCATCTGTCATACATGCGGTACAGAGCATTTGTACTGATACTCCTTCCGATACGGCTCAGAATCGCCACCGCGGCCTTCTGCGCACCTGAACGGTACTTTGCATAGTCCTGAGCACGGCGATGCCCCATGGCAAGCCCGTATATACTCTTCAGCGCAAGAGCCTGCATCCCTGCAGCAAGCCTTGATGAAGGCTTCTCCTCCAGCACAAACAGATCGATGGCCGGATGATTCAGCACCTCGCCGTACCAGTCCAGGTCTTCCTGCGCAAATTCATAGCTGAAGCTCAGGTTCACTATCTTCGGCGTAAAATCAAAAAAGGCTCCGTTTGGCAGCTTCCCCGGCATCACAAGCGCAAAGCCCTCAGACAGCTCCTGCCCGGCACATGCGAGAAAGCTCTCGAAAGCTTTTCTTTCAAATACCACATCTATATCATCATCCCAGGGTATGATGCCCTTATGTCTCACCGCTCCCAGCAGTGAGCCTCCGTCAGGGCAATATGATATTCCATGCTTTTTGCAGATCCTGTCTATCTCCTTCAGGCTCTCCAGCAGCGCCCGTTGAACATCCCTTATGTCATACATAGCAGTCTCCGTTTCTGTAAATAGTCATCATCTTTTCATCCCGGCAAACAGCGATACAACCATCGCCGCCGCCAGTATCAGCATAGCGGCGGCAAAGCCCTCGGCAGCACCGCTCACTCCTTTCGAGCTTACCAGCTCCGGGCACATACACAGCTCTGCGGCTATTGCGGCGCCATAGCATATGATGATCCTGTTCTGACGGCCTATCACGGTCAGCATCACAGATGTATAGCCCGCCGCCGAGAGCAGCGCTCCCCCCGCAAGCAGCACCATCAGATCGCGCCTGTACATGGTCAGATCGGCATGATAAAGCATGCTCAGCACCGGTATCCCGAGCAGCCATGCTCCCGCCATACAGCAGACGCCCAGCCCCGCTATGATCGCGTATTGCCTGAGCACAGCCCTTTTGAAGCCTTCCGAATCTCCCTCTCTCCAATATGATGAGGTCTCCAGAAGCTTCGGCTGATACAGAAAGCTGTTCACCAGCGGCACTGCAAATACAGGCATGAACAGATAACCGTAGATCGCCTGCACTTCGTCCGTCTGGTAGCTTTCGATCATATATTTCGGAAGATTGTTGACATAAAAATATGCGAAATATGAGATAAAAAGCGGCAGACACTGCCAGGTGATCTCTGCAATATGGCGCATGCTGACGCTCTGTTCCTTCCGGCTCAGATCATACATGCGATTCGTGCTCAATATATTCCGCACGCTCACGATGCAGCCGGCCAGAAACGCAGCCGCGCACGCCGGCACAATACCGCCTCCCGCCAGCCGGAATATGCAGAATACACTCAGCACAGCCATCCATCTCAATATGAACTGCTGACTTCCGATATACAGGTTACCCTCAAGCTGGTGCTTTCCCAGATACACATCCTCAAAGGCCTCCAGCGTATACCAGAGGCATACCAGCGCTATGATCTGTGCCTTTTGCGGGCTCATCGAGCCATCCGCCGCACCTATGCCGGCATATCCGCATTCAATCACCACCATAAGAGCGGTAAATATCATACGGTGATACAGATATTCTCTAAAGGAAAGATGACCTTGCGCGTGGATCACCTGAAACTCCTTCACACCGTACTTTCCTATGGACATGAAGAGATTGGCCAGGGAAAATGCCAGCGAAAACACACCTGCGGTCTCTATGCCGTCAGTTCTGGATACAACCGCCATGACAAGAACCGCCTCGGCTGCGTTGAGCAAGCCTGCCGCCGCGTTCCAGACCATATTCTTTCTGTCATTACCCCTGTTCATCTGCCTCTGTATATGCTCCTTGAGATCGACTGCTGTCTGCAAGCTGTATCATCATAGCATATCCGACACGGCACCGTCAGACAACTTACAAGACCCCAATGAATTCTTCATTTTTATTTAAAATGATAATATGGTACAATTCGTAGCAGCTGGCGATTTTGTATACACAATCCCGCATTACTCAGGAGGAAATTAAATGAAAATAACAATCATCGGTATCGGAAGTATCGGTGAAGCTGTTTTGAAGAATCTGTCAGGAGAGGGGCATTCCGTCACCGTCATAGATGAATGCAAGGATCTGGTGGAAGCATCTATCGAAAGATACGATGTGAACGGTGTCGTAGGCAACGGAGCCTGTCTGGATATCCAGAAGGAGGCCGGAGTGGTCGGAGCCGATCTTGTCATCGCTCTTACCAGAAACGATGAGCTGAATATATTTGCCTGCCTTGTGGCCAAGCGTCTGGGGGTCAACCATACGGTTGCCAGAGTCCGCAATCCCGATTACAGAAAGCAGATCGGACAGATGCAGGACGCGCTCGGCATCTCCATGGTGGTAAATCCCGAGATGGAGACCGCCAACGAAATCTACAATCTCGTCAATCTTCCCTCAGTCTCCAGTATCGAGCATTTTTCAAAGGGAAGAGCCATACTGGTTGAGGTCATAGCAAAGCAGGGCTGCGCTCTCATAGGTGAAAGTCTGATCTCCATGGGGCAGAAGCTCCGTTCCAAGGTTCTTGTCTGCGCCGTCCAAAGAGGCGATGATGTCAGCATCCCCGCAGGCGATTTCATCATCCAGGAGGGCGACAGGATACATGTCACAGCCGACGCAAGCAAGCTTGGCGAATTCCTCGAGGAGGCCAATCTGGTGACGGCACATCTTCGCAATGTGATGATCATCGGCGGAGGAAAGATCGGCTTTTATCTGGCCGACGCACTTTCCCGAAAGAATTACAAGGTAAAGCTGATAGAGGAGAATCCCGACAAGGCTGAGAATCTGGCTGACCGGCTCCCCCGTGTCATGGTGATCTGCGGCAACGGGACTCAGCATGATCTGCTGATCGAGGAGGGCATAGAGGCGATGGATGCCTTTGTGGCTCTTACATCAAGAGACGAGGAGAATATCATCGTCTCCATGTTCGCTCACAAAAGAGGGGTCTACAAGGCCATAACTCAGATTGAAAATGACGATCTCTTCGGGATGCTCGATGAGCTGTGCATCGACAACACCATATCTCCCAAACAGATAGTGGCAAGCCGCATTGCCAGCTACGCCCGTGCGCTGTCCAATTCCATCGGAAGCAATGTCCAGACTCTCTACAAGCTGGTCAACAACCGCGTAGAGGCGCTTGAGTTCACCGCAAGAAATCCCAACCATACATACGATACGCCTCTCAGAGAGCTCTCCATACGAAAAAACTGTCTGATCGCCTGCATCATACGCAACAACGAGGTTCTGATCCCCGACGGCAATTCCGTGATCAGTGAGGGTGACAATGTAGTAGTCGTCACAACGCTCAAAAATCTTGACGATCTCGGCGATGTATTTGAATAAATGATAAGAGGATTGCTATGAACTACATAAAGCTCGGAGCCATTCTGGGTAAGATCATGATTCTGGAGAGTCTGCTTATGACAGCGCCTCTTGTCGTAAGCCTCATCTACAGAGAATCTGTCAAAAATGTACTGGCTTTTCTGATACCTATAGTTGTTCTTGCTGCTCTGGGGCGGCTGCTTCAGATTCCCAAACCCAAAAGAAACAGTCTGTATCAAAAGGAGGGCTTCGCACTGACCGCACTGGTCTGGATCGTACTGACCCTGTTCGGAGCGGTTCCCTTCGTCATAAACGGTGATATTCCGAGCTATATTGACGCATGGTTTGAGATCATGTCCGGCTTTACCACTACCGGATCCAGCGTCATCACGGATATCACGACGGTATCTCATTCCACTCTCTTCTGGCGCAGCTTTTCTCACTGGATAGGAGGCATGGGCATACTGGTATTTGTCCTCATATTCATCCCGGAGAGCGACGACGGCTCCTCGATGCATCTTCTGAGAGCCGAAAGCCCCGGCCCCCAGGTCGGAAAGCTGACATCCAAGATGAAGATGTCATCCCGGATCCTGTATCTGATCTATCTGGGTATGACCATACTTGAGGTGATCATCCTGATGCTGGACAAGCCCATCCCGGGCTACGAAAGCGAGCAGCTGTTCTTCAGCCTGCTGGCCACCTTCGGCAGCGCAGGCACCGGCGGCTTCGGTTTCATACCGGGAAGCATGGAGCTGTTTCATCCGTTTTCGCAGTATGTCATCTCCATATTCCTGATACTCTTCGGATGCAACTTCAGCCTGTACTATCTCATGCTGATCGGCAAATGGAGAGATGTTCTTCGCAGTGAAGAGGTCAAGAGCTATTTTTTCATCGTGGCTGCAGCTGTCATGCTGGTATTTGTCAGTCTGCTCTGGCGCATAGAGACATTTCCGCAGAGCTACAGCACTGAGGAGGCATTTCGCCACTCATTGTTTCAGGTTGCGTCGCTCATGACTACAGCAGGCTATACGACGACGGACTACGATACATGGCCCATGCTTGCCCATACCACTTTGGTCGTGGTTATGTTCATAGGAGCCATGGCGGGTTCTACGGCAGGAGGCATCAAGGTGTCCCGCATAGTCATCTCGCTGAAGGGCGCCTACATCAATATCCGCAAGCTGATCAATCCGCGCTATGTTCCAAAGGCCAGATTTGAGGGAAAGACGCTCGACTCAAGAACCATCAATGATGTCTTTGCATTTATCACGCTGTACTTCTTCATATTTCTGGCCGCGGTATTTCTGCTGGCCTTCGACCCTGCGAACGGACAGACTGTAACCATCGTATCCGACGCCGGAACATATACCGTCACACACGGCTTCTTTACAAACTTCTCTGCGGCTCTCACATGCATATCCAATGTGGGGCCTGCCTTTGAGGCCGTCGGACCGTATTCCAGCTTTGCCTCCTACAGTGATTTCTCCACTATAGTGCTGACTCTCACTATGCTGCTGGGAAGGCTTGAGATACTTCCGGTGCTTATACTTTTCAGCAGGCATACCTGGCAGAGGACCTGAAAGTCGGCTTTAAAGACGCTGTATAGTATTCTTACAACATTCTTACTAAACCTTACTATATCGGCTCAGCCCTTTTCGTATGAGGTTTTTCTGATAAAATGAGACGCAGTATGAAGCTCATAAATCTCAAAAACCTCATATTGACGGCATCCACTGTCTGCGTCGTCTCTGCGGCGGCAGCCATGAGTGCGTATGCCATTGACCGAACCGAGATCAAGGAGGATAAGTCCTGCACATGGACTTATGATGAGGATGAGCATGTTTGGAGCTGTGAGGATGCCAACGGAGAGCCCGTAGCCGGGTGGGCCCGCAAGGGATCCAGGCTTTACTATCTGGACGATGACGGAGTATCTCAAACCGGCTGGGTGAAATACGAAGGCGATTGGTACTACTTCCTCGAGGAGGATGAGGATTCATCCAGGTCTCCGAAGACATATGTAGGATCCATGGCCTCCGACACATGGATCGACAACTACTATGTGGATCATGACGGTATCAAGAGCAGCAAGAGCCGTAATTTCTTCTGAATACAATCTGAATACAAATAACAGATATTTTTTCTGCAAAATGACGCGGCAGGTCATCCCTGCCGCGTCATTGTCTCAAGCGACTTCCAGCCGTTGTTTCATGCCGTCATCTCTTTGCGCCTGAATCATTTGAATCATATACCTACCATGGTAGGTCGCTTTGCCATATTATCTTTCAACAGATTGCCGTGTTTTTTGCCTATGATGCCCACCAGCTCTCGGTCAAAGTCCTTCTTAACCTCACTGTTTATGTCGATATGCATAACCGCCGGATCCTCTGCCGTATACGGCCTCCATGTCTCTGAGAATGCGCTGTTGGACGGATCACCGTTCTTGGCAAACTCTACCCACATGCCTGAGAACTGCTCCTCGATGCGATCCGAAGCGCCGGGGATATTGGCTATGGGTGTCGTCTCCGTATTGCAGAACAGCCATGCCAGATCCGCGGAATGCCATGTAGGAACCCCGCCGTTGAACGCTATCTCCGGAGTGAGGATATATGCCCATGTATCGGCTGTACATGTCCTGGCACGCTTGTCGCAGAAGCGATATACACCATTGCGTACCATAGCATCCAGATATCCCAGATCAAGTATGGACTTGCGCGGATATGCCTTTTTGAAAAGCTCTATCAGATGGTCGGTGTCATCTCCGAAGAGAGTGCGAAGCTTATCCGTCATCTCCGCCTCGGTCATATGATCCTTATCAGGCATATTGGCGGAAAGATTCATCTCGGTAAATGTTGAACCGATCACGACAGGAATCTTTTTGGCGCGCTCGCAGAACTCAAAGTCAGGATAGCTGTCTGTCGGCCGCCCGTCGAAGTAATCATTGGACTTAGGGCCAAATGCCAGGGACACGCCGGCCGCCTTCAGCTCCGAAAGGACTGATTTGTACAGGCGTATCAGCTCTGCCGTCGGAAGCTCCTCCAGCGGAGTCGGGTCGTCCTCGGGCTTTCCCAGCGCCCGCAGCATCGCCTTCGCCGTCTCATACATGGAGTCCTGCCCTATCGAGAGCGAGCCTCCGAATGTGCCGCTCATGATGACCGCCTTGGAAAATGTTCCCGCCGCCTCCGGGCACTGCATCAGACAGAACACCTTCATGCCTCCGCCCGATTGTCCGCATATCGTGACATTCTCCGGATCACCTCCGAAGTTTTCTATATTCTCATGGATCCACTTCATGGCAAATACTATGTCGGCTACGCCCGCATTGCCGGAGTTGTGATATTTTTCTCCGAATGCCGACAGATCCATAAAGCCGAACAGGTTCAGGCGGTTTGCGATAGATACCACCACGACATCCTTTTTGTGAGCCAGATTATACCCGTCATATGCGGGCTGTCGCAGCGGAGCGCCGTAGGTAAATGCGCCGCCGTGCAGCCATACGACTACTGCCTTCTTCGCAGACCTGTCCAGCGTGGGAGTCCAGACATTCAGATTCAGACAGTCCTCGTTCTCCAGCCAGAAATTGTGCGGAAAGCCGTCCTTGGCCTGTGTATGTGTCAGCGCGGGGCAATTGTATCCCGGCACCGTCGCGTCGAAATATCCCTCCCACGGGGTCGGTGCCTCCGGCATCATGAAACGCTTGGCCTGACCATACGGGATACCTAGAAATGTGTAGGTTCCGTCAAGTCTGTAGCCGCGCACATATCCGGACGGTGTCTTGACAGAGGGCTCGGTCTTGGTGCAGAAAAATTCTTTTTCCATGATTACACTCCTTTCGCTAAGGTGATGCCGCCTGTTACGGGAACAGCGGGAACTGCAGTGTCAGTGACAGTGTTCCGACTAGGATAAAGATCAAAGCCGGGATCCATGATATCTTGAGCAGTGTCTTGACATCGTAACCGCCCTCACCCATGAACTGCGAGACAGTAGCTGTAGCCATCGGCGTCATGAAGGAGCACAGAACTGCCATAGATACTGCGATGCACGGTCCGACAGGATTGGCTCCCATGATCTTGCATGACTGGATGACGATGGGATAGAATATCGGGCCTGTCGCCAGATTTTGCATAAACTGCGTAGTGATAAACGGAAGCAGAAACAGCACCAGATACATCGCAAACTCGCTGTGAAGGTTGGACATCAGCGCCGCTACTGCCTTTCCTATCAGATCTCCTGCACCTGTCTGAACAAGTGCCGAGCCGATGCTCAATGCTCCTACAAAGAGCAGGTACAGCCATATCGGCATGACTGCCACTGCCTCCTTGGGCTTGAGCACTCCTGTCAGTACCATCATCAGAGCTGCGGTGACAGTCACCTGCCATGGCTTCAGACCGACCTTTGCAGCAAGTATGAGCATCAGCGTGCATCCGAAGAAGATAGCCAATGCACATGTTTCCTGAAGCTTGGGCAGCGGCTCTTTTTTAGCGCTGTGCTTCTGCATCTGCACGATAGGAACGACCGGCTGTTCAGGACAAAGCCTGGGAGCTATGAAGATTGCTACTATGATTGTGGCAATCAGCATAGGCAGACGCGCCTTCATAGGATCCAGTATCTGAACCGCATAGGTGGTATATTCATTGGCCTCCATATATGCATTCAGCTGTGCGTATGTAGCAGCACCGCTTCCGAGCGGAAGTGTTATGCACGGCACGATCGCCGCAAGCGCGATAGGGAACATGACCTTGGATCTGCTCATGCCGATGCTGTCCAGCGTAGCTCCCGCGAGCGGTGCGACGATAGCAAACACCGTAGTGGGGCTGGCGATAAACTGGGTGAGCAGCGCAGCCATGATGACATATCCTGCGACGACTCTCGTGACACTGCCCTGAGCGAGACGTCCGATGGTCTTGGCCAGATTGTCTACAAACTGTGTCCTGCCAAATGCGGCAGCCACTATACCCATAGATACCATGAGCAAAGCGTTGGCATTGCCGAAGTTGGAGGCTGCCGTCTTGGCATCCAGACAGCCTGTCAGCATCAAAAGTACCAGTGCTGTCATTGATGTGGTAGCCATGGTCAGCTTGCCCCAGCAAAAGCTGACGATAGAGAACGCGAAGATTATAAAGCATATAATCAAATGATAATCCATAGCTCATCCTTTCGTATTCAGTCGTCGATCACGACGATGTTAAGTTTCTTGGCCCATTCCAGTGCAAGCTCACGGCTGGGCGATGCGTCCAGCAGCACGAGTCTCGCGCCCGCGCGATTCAGTGTGTCCACAAAGGAGTTCTGCTCTGTCGCCTCGATACGGACACGCTGTACATGGGGCTCGTTCACCTCGATGATCTCTACCCCGATTCCTCTCGCAGCCACTTCCTCCATGATCACTCTGTAGCCGTCCGCGTCGCTGGTGCTGCATCCGTTGACGGCTGCCATAAGCACACCCGGTATGTTTATGGCTCTGCGTGCAAACAGCTCAGGGCATAACTCTATGCGAACCTTTTTTATCTCACCCTTGGCCAGATAGTGCGCCAGCCGTCCGCAGTTGGTCGGAGAGCCTACTCCCTCGCTGCTGCCTCCTACGACTGCGTCTCCGAAGGGTGCCGTAACAGGGTTGGAGCGCTGTGCCAGCCGGCATGCCTCTCCGCCTGCCCTTCTTAATATCTCATCCTTGCGCCTGAGCTCGTCTGTCTTGACATCATCTGCCACATAAGCGTCTACGCGTGCGTCGCGCTTGAAGAACGGTTCCATATATTGAATAGTTATAGGTACTACATGCTCTGCCGACGCGAGATGACACTGCGCCGCCATCGCTATCATCACATCCGCCGGTACGGTCGAGGGGATGCTCGTCTGCATCGCCAGTCGGCTTGCCAGCCGCGCTATGAGTATGCCTCCGCCTATATGTGTAGCGCACAGCCCCGGCACCAGCACACGCGGTGTACACGGAACCGCTATGGTCGGAGATATCGCCAGCACCATCGCTGTCTCCATCTGATCCGGTGTACCTCCCTCCAGCTCCGTAAATGCGGCGGCGGCAGCACATGCTCCGGCTCCCAAACCTTCCATATTGCAGCCGGTCGTACATTTGCCGATACGATACATGCCCCCGATTTTCAGGATCACGGCCATGATTCTCGCAAGCAGCTCCGTGTCGTTCGGATAATATTCCTTTACCGCCATCACAAACCCTGTATATGGGCAGGAATCTCCGGTCCCGGCGCACGGCCTCAGGCCTATAGTATGATTGCCGACCTGCGCGGCCAGCGTACAGGTGACGATGCGGTTGACAAAATCGTCGTCAAGGATGCGTGCCCTCGGAGGCTTTCCGTCAGTGCCGTTCAGATCCTGCCCGATCTCTCCCAGCAGACTGCTGTGGCCGCTCGTCAGTCCGATTGTAGCCGCCTCGATATTGTGTGCAAACGCACTCTCCATATCGGCTATGACCTCACTGCGTGTCTTGCTGCCGGACTCACAGGCCTCCTCCAGTATCACATCTCCGACCCGCATGTCCAGCTCTCTTGCCAGCTCGATACACTGCCCGATGGTCATCCTTCCGAAATCGTACCCCAGCTGTACTGCTTTTTCTCTAACCGGCATCTCCCCACCTCCGTTTCTGTACATTTCGCATCTGTACCAGACCGTAATTACTTTCTATATGAATTCGCATCCGAGCGACTTCAGCTTTTCATCCACCCACGGGCGGATATAGGTTCCGTCATTTACGATGTGATTCATGATCTCACTCTCCATGTCCCATATCTTGCCGGCGGCTTTCGCTACTGCTTCGGCATCCGACGGGCGGATAGCCAGAACACCGTCCTCATCCCCTACGATGATATCTCCCGGATATATCGTCTTGCCTCCGACCGACACGGGAACACCGATCTCTCCCGGACCGTTTTTGTATGGTCCGTTGGGCGTCACACCGCAGGCGTAGACCGGAAAATCCTCCATCTGAGACAATGCGAGGCTGTCGCGTACAGCACCGCTGCATACGATGCCTGCTATACCGCGCACCTTGCAGTATGTCGCCATCAGCTCTCCGAAGATAGCCCGGTTATCAAAGCCGCCGGCATCTATAACGATGACATCTCCGGGCTGTGCCATATCCATCGCGACATGGAACATCAGATTGTCGCCCTGGGGAACTCTCACCGTATATGCCGGTCCCAAGAGCCTGCCCCTGCCTATCGGGACGATATTCGCATCGATAGCGGCTATACGCCCCATGCAATCATCTATATTGGCTACCGGAAGATCTCGAAACAGCTCTATCTGCTCCGGTGTGGCTCTTTCAAAGTTCCTTATGATCTTACATCCTACCGCCATGTCTGTATCCTCCTCACTGCAGCAGCCCTTCTATCTCCTCGCCCGCCATCAGATGCTTCAGATTGGTCGCGCAGAGTCTGTACACACGATCATAATTATCATATGTAGCTGCTCCGATATGAGGGGTCAGTATCAGATTGGTATCCTTCGCCTTATACAGAGGGCTGGACTCGGTCAGAGGGTCAAGTACATCTACCGCCGCGCCCAGTATCTCTCCGGCCAGCAGTGCATCCGCGAGTGCATCGAGGTCTATCAGAAGATCTCTCGCCGTATTGACAAGGATCGCATCCTTCTTCATCTCGCTCAGTTCCTTTTTCCCGATCATTCCCTTTGTCGTGGGCAACAGCGGCAGATGCAGCGTGATGACATCCGATGTTCGTATGAGCTCGTCCAGCGGAACAAATGTGATGCCCAGCTCCTTCTCCTTTTCCTCCGGAAGACGGTATACATCGTAATAAAGTACATTTGTATCAAATGACTTCACTCTCTTGATCACGTGACGTCCGATCGCTCCGGCTCCAACCACGCCCACGGTCTTTCCGGTCAGCTCGTAGCTGACATGACGATATGTCCATGTATGCCACTCGCCCTGCTTCATAGTAGCATCCATGAAGGGAAGCCTGCGGTAGAGTGCCAGCATATCGAGTACTGCCAGCTCGGCCACCGAGATGCTGTTAAAGCCGCGGCACACCGAAACAGGAATGTTCTTCTCCTTTGCATAGGCCACATCCACCATATCCACGCCTATACCGGTACGCTGAATCAGCTTGAGGTTCGGTGCGGCATCTATAACCTCTTTTGTCACCTGAAATGTAGTATCAATGAAGACATCTGCTTCCGCCAGCTCTCCCTTCCTGCCTGTGACCGGGTTCAGGAAGCGAATATCCACATCCGACGGCATACGCTCCAGCAGCATCTTCTCCATATGCGGATTAAGCTTGTCAAGATATAATGCTATCATATTTACCGTTTGGTTCTCCATTCTCCATATACTGCGGCATCGCTGATGCCGCGTGTCAGTTTACTCGGTCTCTCTGGTCTGCAGCTTATGGTACCCCAGCTTGGCGCGTGCCTCCTTCAGGGTGCTGCCGGCCTTGACCTCCGCTATGATCTTCTGCTCCGTAGCCTCGATGCCCTCAGCTATCTCACATACACGCTCCGCGACGGAGTCGGGGATGCAGACGACGCCTGTGTCATCCGCGAGGATGATATCTCCGGGGCATACCTGTACGCCTGATATCGAGACCGGCTTGTTCACATAGTCCACGGTCACCCGATCCTTGCCTGTCACCATATATGTGCTCTTCGTAAAGATGGCATAATCATTTTCCTTGATCCCGGGGACATCTCGGCATACACCGTCGATGACAGTACCCGCTATGCCGTTCTTTGAGGCAACATATGTCATGATGTCGCCCCATACCGTACAGTACAGACGCCCGGAGTTGTCAATGACCACTACCTCACCCGGCTTTACATCGTCCAGAAAGTCGCCGACATTGCCCTTTACCACTCCGTTTGGCACATAGTGTACGGTAAATGCACGCCCGCATATATGCTTGCCCGCCACAACCGGGTGCAGGCCCAGCAGACCGCAGGCGATGCCTATCTTGTCCATAGCATCCGAAACACTCGCAACATCAAGTCTGCTCAACCTCTCAATTATTGCTTCCATCGTCTTCCTCCCGTCACTTCAGCATCTTCTCGTAGCCGAACTTGTTGTCTACTCCCAGCACATCTCCGCTGGCAAGTATCTCGCGAACCATATCCTCTTCCTTCTGCCAGAGTTCTTCCGCCTTGGCCAGCACCTCATCCACACGATTCCACGGAACTATCACAACACCGCTGCGATCTCCCATGACTACGTCACCCGGCTGTACCTGTACCCCTCCGAAGGAGATCATCTCATTCGTGCTCTGCTCCATGATGCGTCCGCGCGCTGTCCAGACTACCGTGCCGCGGGCATAGACGGGGAAGTTAATATCGATGCAATCATCCAGGTCGCGTGTCGCTCCGTCCACGATCACGGCTCCCACTCCCTTGGCCTTGGCGCTGTTGGCCAGTATGCCTCCCCAGCAGGATGTGTCGAGACGGCCTCCGTTGTCAATGATGATGACATCGCCCGGCTCAGCCACAGAGATAGCCGTCATGCCCAGATGGTGCTTGTTTTTGACCTCTCCCGCCGCTGCCATCTTGACTGTAACTGCTCTGCCTACCACCTTGCCCCAGCACTCACGCATCGGCCGGATGCCGTATGTGGCGCCTTTGATGCCGAGAGCATCCTCCGCATCGGCGACATTGGTGGTTGAAAGCTTTTCAAAACGCTCACGGTACTTTTCATCAAACAGATTCATCGCAATATCCTCCATTCGTTAAGGTTCATATAACGGTTCAGTTATATTTGTTAATCAAATAACAATCTGTCTTTTGTGCTATGTATACAATATTCACAATTTTTCTTTTTGAGGCCTCTGTTTTTTAATGTACTTTGATGCTATCATCAAAACCATGAAATAACTAATATCAAAACAGGAGTCATTTTAATAACCATCAGGTTATATCGGCGATGTGAGGCCATTTGTCGTATGTTTTCTCAAAGATACAAGTATTTTATGGAAATCGCGGAGCAGAAAAGTATATCCCGCGCTGCGCAAAACCTGTATATCTCCCAACCGGCTCTGACCAAATATCTGCGCAAGCTTGAGGAGGAGCTCGGTATACAGCTGTTTGAGCGCCGCCATCAGGGCAGTCTGAAAATAACCGATGCAGGGCAGTATTTCTATGACTACGTGACCCGCTCTATGGAGAATGAGCAGGAGCTGCGTACCAGAATCACGGAGATACAAAGTGAAGGGCGCGCAACCATAACCGTAGGCATGTCCCTGTGGCGCTCCAGTGTGACTCTGCCGGATTTTCTTCCTCTGTTTTTCTCACGACATCCGCTGATCTCCGTCCGTCTGTTTGAAGGCTCTGCCTCTATTCTGGAAAATGCATTGATGAACGATAAGGTGGATTTCTGTATCATGAATCTCCCGGTCAACTATGCCGGTGTGACCTGTATACCCATCACTCAGGAATATATCTTCCTCGTCGGAAGCATTAATGATCCGCTGGTACGCGAGATACTGGAGGAGCAGCCTGATGTCAAGTACCCGTCGGTATCGATACGCCGCTTTTGCGGGCAGCAGTTTATCTTCAATCAGGACGGACAGCACATCACCGGATATGTCAATGAGATGCTCAGCCGTCACGGTCTGAAGCTTCCCTGTCTGCTGCGAACATCAAATGTGACAACCTCGGTAAATATGGCTGCCAGCGGTCTCGGTTTTGCCTTCGTCCCGCAGTCCGGCACGCAATCACGCTACTTTCCCGATGAAGCAGCACTGTTCAGGGTAAATGATCCGCCTATGACTGCTACACTGGCCGCGGTGCACAAGTCATCCGGCTATCTCTCCGTCGCGTCGCAGACGTTTATCAACGAGCTGACCGAGTACACCCTCTCTCACAGCGGCTGAGCGCTCTGTAATGCTATATGATGCCTATGTCATGCTTCATGACCGGTCTCCGAAGCAGCAGAGACAGCGGACAATTCACTACTTTCTGCCGCAATGGCCTTGATGGCAGAAAAATAGTCGCCATCCCACGCTTAACTGTGGGATGGCGACTGACTTTCGCTCCTTAATGATTGTTTTCTCTTACTTGGCTTCCGCTTCAACACCTCACCGGTTTCAGGTAGCTCGCGAGGAAGTGCTTTGTCCGCTCCTCTCTCGGGTCTCCTATGACCTGAGACGGCGGCCCCTGCTCCACTATATATCCGTCGTCCATAAACACAACGATATCTGACACATCATGCGCGAACTGCATCTCATGGGTCACTATGATCATCGTCATATCACGCTCTGACAGGCCTCTTATGACTCTCAGCACCTCTCCGGTCAGCTCCGGATCCAGCGCCGATGTGGGTTCATCAAAGCACAGTATATCCGGCTCCATCGCCAGAGCCCGCGCTATCGCCACACGCTGGCTCTGCCCGCCCGAGAGCTGGTGCGGATAGTTGTTCTCTCTGTCCGCCAGCCCCATCCTTTTCAGCAGATCATGCGCCTGCGCCTCTATATCCGCTTCGATTTCTTTTCTCTTTTCCGCATATCCCGGCTGCTCTCTCTCCATGAGCTGGCGGGCCAGCATGACATTTTGCAGCGCCGTATACTGCGGAAACAGGTTAAATGACTGAA